>CAZAIS010000216.1:0-5208 GCA_964485255.1 uncultured Acidimicrobiales bacterium
CAGGGCTACCGAGCCTACCGCCAGTACGCTCATCATCCTACTCCTGTGGGGGAAGGTACTTCTCCAGAAGCACCCTCAACCTGGTACGTGTCACGTCTGGAACCGCCTGGGGCATGGTCCCGACGGCTGTCGCGAGCGCGCCGCGACAGGGGCAGGAGCTCAGGTCGGGCATATCGAGAACCGCTTCCTTTACTATCATCGAGGCGGTCTCGGCGTTTCGGCGGACGTACTCGACAATGATGTCGATGGAGACGTCGTCGGTCGCTTCCCTCCAGACGTCGTAGTCCGTTACCAGCGCCAGGGTCGAATAGCAGATCTCTGCCTCGCGGCACAGCTTGGCCTCGGTGGCGGCTGTCATGCCAATGACGTCGGCGTTCCATGAGCGGTAGAGGTTGGACTCGGCGCGCGTCGAGAACGCGGGCCCTTCCATGCAAACATAGGTGCCCCCCAGGTGGGCCGTGACCCCGAGCGAGACGGCGCGGTCGTACAAGACCTTGCCGAGGGTTGCGCACGTCGGATCCGCCATGCTCACGTGCACCGCGGGATTGTCGGGGAAGAAGGTGTTCTCGCGGCACTTGGTGATGTCGATTATCTGGTCGGGGATAATCATGGTGGTCGGTCGCAGCTCCTCGCGGAGACTCCCCACCGCGCTTACGCCTATCAGGGTTTGCACCCCCAGTGACTTGAAGCCGAAGATGTTCGCACGGAAGTTGACGCCGGAGGCGACCCTCCTGTGCCCCGCGCCGTGGCGGCTGAGGAAGACGACCTCGATACCCTTGAGCAGGCCGACTACGTACTCGTCCGAGGGCTCGCCGAAGGGTGTCTCCACGCGTTCCCTGGAGATTATCTCGATATCGGGCATGTCGTAGAGGCCGCTTCCTCCCACGATGCCGATTGCTTCAGTCTTTCCCATTGCGGACCTCCAGGCTTTCCATGCGGCCCGGCCGGGACCCGATCGATCCCGGCGCTCGATACGAGGCTCGGGATTTTTCGAACGTCAGGGATGCCGTTCCGGACCCTCGAGCCCGATTTCAGGCACCGTGTCCCGGCCGCCCTCGTGGCGGAAATCGGCGCGTTCGCGCGCCGGCGCACCCGTGGTTTTTCAGGATGACGGCTTCTCGGTCTTTACGGGCTCGGTCGGCTTCTTGGCTTCCACGGTCTTGTCCTTCTTCCCGTTGCCGTCCGCGCCGTCCCCGGCCTTCTTTGTCTCCTTCTCGGCCTCGGAGTAAGACTTCCCCGGCGTGGTATCCGGCTTCTTCGAATCGGTCGCGTAGAAGCCGGATCCCTTGAAGACTATCCCGACGGGATGGAAGACCCTACGGACATCGCCCCCGCACTCCTCGCAGGACTCGACGGTGTCATTGATGCCGTGTGTGACCTCGAAAGCCCTGTCGCACTTCTTGCACTTGTACTCGTACCTTGGCAACTCGAAAAACCTCTCCTCGACGATCCATACGACATAAACGACCGGCTCACCGCAGGGCTGGCCGGTCAAACACAATAATACTATAACCAGGCCCCAGATCCAACCGCGCTTTACTTTTCGGGGTCAGTCTCTCATGACACGCGGACGTGTCACCACCTGGAATGAAAATGCCGGGGCGGTTGCCTGATCGGGGGTTGTTTTCGGAACAGGTCTATTCTATCAGGTCGTGAGTCCAACGTCCGCGCGCGGCGTACCCGGCATTGCACGGAGGTCGCGTTGCGATGCCGGGAGCGAGGGGCGGGTCTCGTTATCCGGGGACGGACAACGCGACTTGTTGTCGAGAAGGGCATACCCGGGCGGATGTGGTAACCTCTTGGTCTAGGGACCCGCGTTTGGATATCATTAGGACGAAAAGGCAATGGGCGGGGGGCCGCAGCGCCAGGGGTAAGACCGGTATGTCTCATGAAAAGATCTTGCTTGCGGACGACAACAAGCTGGTTGTAAAGATAACTTCGGCAATCCTGGAGGACGCTGACTACAACGTCTGTGTAGCCTGGGACGGCTTGGAGGCAATCAACAAGGCCTATGCGGAAGAGCCGGACCTCGTGATCCTGGACGTGGAGATGCCCAAGATCAACGGGTACCAGGTATGCAGGTTGCTGAAGGACGACGAGTTCACCCGTGATATCCCCGTTATCATGCTCACCGGAAGAGACCAGCAGAGCGACATGTTCTGGGGCATGAAGACCGGGGCCGACGCCTACGTCACAAAGGGGTTCAAGCCCGAGCAGCTCCTCGAGGTGATAAAGGAACAGATGGACGCGGGCCTCGCCAGGCGTACTTCCGACAAGGTCAAGTCAGTGCCCAGGCAGTTGCTGGACGAGTCGGGCGTCTTCAGCAGGGTCATCGACCTGCTTGACTCCAAGCTCTTCGAGTCGACCATCCTGAACGAACTGGGATCGCTTGCGAGCGCCAGCCAGGACTACCGGGAGACGGTAAGGGCTATTCTGGAGATAATGGCGAGAGTGGTGGGCAACGCGGTCGGCGCCGTGCTCATGTTCGAGGAGGAGGACATGGTGATCCACCTCAACAAGCCGACCACGCCCGAGGGTCTGGAGGATGTGAAGTCCAAGGTTTTCGAGATGGCGGCCGAGTACGGCTGGGAGGTCGGCGCGAACCCCGAGCGCATCAAGATGACCGTATACGACGAGGAGAACGTCAAAACGTCCGACAAGTCGGAGAAACCGTACTCGCACACGCATATCCCACTTACCGCGCAGAAGAAGGTCATAGGGATGCTCGCCCTGTTCCAGCACCAGAGCCCGTCATTCGTGAGGGACGCGGGGATTATCCTCGGGCTGGTCCAGAACCAGGTGACGATCGTGATAGACAACGCCAGGCTGTACGAGGCGGCACGCCAGCTCGCCATAACCGACGGCCTGACGAAGATCTACAACCACCGGTTTTTCCAGGAGCTTTTCGAGAAAGAGTACAAGCGCTCGGATCGGTACAACACCGTCTTCAGCATGATCATGCTGGACATCGATCATTTCAAGAAGGTGAACGATACCTATGGTCACCTCTGCGGGGACGAGATACTCAAAGGTCTGGCGGTGCTCATAAAGAGCTGCCTGCGCTCGATGGACGTCGTAGCGAGATACGGCGGCGAGGAATTCGCGGTCCTGCTCCCGGAGACGAACGGGCCGGAGGCGTATCAGACGGCCGAGCGCATCAGGCGGTCGGTTGAGGACATGACGTTCATGGGCGCCGAGCAGGGCCTGCACGTGACCGTCAGCCAGGGCGTGGCCACTTACCCCAGCGAGGGCGTCCACGAGCGTCAGGACATTATCGCCAAGGCCGACGGTGCCCTCTACGAAGCCAAAGAATCAGGCCGCAACAAGGTCATCTTCCGCGATTGATTTAACTTTTGGGGGTCAGGTCTAGAAAGTTAAATCACTCACCCTCGAAAGAACACTGAAATAAATCGGGACCCTTTCATGTTAGCCATCTCCTCACGATTTAACTTTCTAGACCTGACCCCCAAAAGTTAAACTTTGTACTTTGAACTGGGGAGTCAATGTTTTGTGAAGCGCTTCTTTTGCGTGATAGAGTGTAATGCCGCAGGAGCTATGAGTGGCATCAAGAAGCGAGCAGAACGCAAACAGTTCCCCGACTCAGTTAAAGGAGGAATCAGTATGGCGAAGGAGCAGCAGGAAGCCTATGTCGTCGACGTGTGCCGCACGATTTTCGGCAAAGCGCGGCCGGACGCGTTTTTCGCGTTGACGCGGGCGGATGACATGGTGGTCAAAGTCATCCGGTCTCTCATGCACAGGAATCCGGAAATCAAACCCGAGATGATCGACGACAATATCTGGGGTGCTACTACCCAGATGGGAGATCAGGGTTTAACCCTTGGACGCACCAGCGCGATACTAGCGGGCCTTCCGGTGAGTGTACCGGGGTACTCAGTGGACCGGATGTGCGCGGGCGCCATGACCGCAATAAACAACGCGGTGTCGGATGTTGCTTTTGGAATGGCGGATGCGATAATCGCGGGCGGTGTCGAGCACATGGGACACCACCCCATGGGCCAGGGCGCGGAACCCAACCCTCGATTCATCGCCGAGAAGCTTGTGGATCCCAGCGCCCTGAACATGGGAATGACCGCCGAGAACATCCACGACATGTACCCTCACCTCACGCGGGAGATGGCCGACGAATACTCGGTCTACTGCCAGCAGAAGGCCAAGAAGGCGCTGGACGCCGGACACTTCGATGACATCATCATCCCGATGACGGTCTGGAGTGAGAAAGGCTGGCGCGTTGCGGACAAGGACGAGCAGCCGCGGCCTGATGCCACAGTGGAGAACATGAAGAATCTAAGGTTGCCCTTCAGGAAGGGCGGGCGTGTCACGCCGGGCAACTCTTCCGGGCTGAATGATGGGGCCACAGGGGCTCTGGTCGTTTCCGAAAAGTATGTCAAGGAATTGGGATTGAAGCCGAAAATGAAGGCTGTGGGATACGCATACGCGGGCGTCAAGCCCGAGCTGATGGGCCTCGGCCCGATACCCGCGACCGAGAAAGTGTTGGAGCGCACAGGCATGAAGTTCGACGACCTCGACTTCGTTGAGCTCAACGAGGCGTTCGCTGTCCAGTGCCTTGCTTACATCGAGGCCTTCAAGATGGACGGAATCAAGGACAAGCGCCTCAACCAGCTTGGCGGCGCGATAGCGTTCGGCCACCCGCTTGCCTCCTCGGGAGGGCGCCTGGTCGCCCACCTGGCGAAGCTGTTTGAGATGAACCCCAAGGCCAGGTACGGGATAACCACGCTGTGCGTCGGCCTCGGCATGGGCGCGGCGACCATCTGGGAGAACGTGAATTAGACAGACAACCCGAGCGCATGCGCGGGGTTTTCGAAAGGAGGCAGGATGGCCGAAGAGTTGGTAACCCAGTTTAAGGTGACCTATTACGATCATCCGAAGGCGGGCAAGCTCGCCATAGTGACAATGGACAACGGCGCGGACTACAAGAAGCCCAACACGTTCGGCACGGGCGCCCTTGAATCGCTCAACGAGGCGATGGACAACCTCGACAAGGACATCAAGGGCCTCATGCTGACCGGCAAGCAATTCATCTTCTCGGTGGGCGCGAACCTCATGGAGGTGCCGTCGATCACGTCGGTGGAAGAAGGGAAGTCGGTCGGCACCCGGGGGCATGCCGCGTTCAAGCGCATCATGGACCTCGAGGTTCCGACGCTGGCAGCGATAAACGGCGCCTCGATG
>CAZAIS010000217.1:0-5204 GCA_964485255.1 uncultured Acidimicrobiales bacterium
AGGAGCGGTTTCTAGCAGAGTTGGTGCGACAGGCTCCTGACCCCGAAAAGTTAAGTGCTACAATTGGGTGGGGACAGTTGTCCGGGTGGTCGCGGGGTGCATGGGCCTCGAGGAAAGTCCGGACTCCACAGGGCAGGGTGCTGGATAACGTCCAGGCGGGGCGACCCGACGGAAAGCGCCACAGAAAAGAAAAGACCGTCCGCCCAGGCGGAAGGTTAAGCTGAAACGGTAGTGTAAGAGACTACCAGCGGCCGGGTGACCGGCCGGCTTGGCAAGCCCCACCCGGAGCGATGCCGAATAGGGGAGGAGCGGTGGCCCGCCGCGTTTCGACTCCCGGGTTGGCAGCAAGAGGCCCGCGGCAACGCGGGTCCCAGATGGATGGCCACCACCGCCAGACGGCGGACAGAATCCGGCTTACGGGACGACTGTCCCCCTGCCCGGCCGCCCCGCCCCGTAAAGGCGTAGGCGGGGAGGTGAAGGCCTCCGGGCTCAGGTGCATCGGGTCCGGCGCGGGCCCGTCATTCTATGTCGGTCCTGGCACCGATACGGTCGAGGAGAATCGACTCGGTGTCCACGTCCGGGTCGAACCTGATCCTGATGTTGTTTCGCGGGCAGGCGGCGGCGCATCGCCCGCACCCTTTGCAGAAATCCGCGAACACGGGGCCGTCGCGGCCGACCTTCAGCGCTCCCAGGAAGCATGCCCTCGCGCACTTCTCGCACAGCGCGCAATCACCCACGCTAGACATCAGGAGCCCCGGAAGCCTGATTATCCTGTCCCTGTATGACCGCGGGCCGGTTTTCATGTCTGTGCGGAACGTGCAGCAGCAGTTACAGCAGAAGCAGACCGCTAGCATTCTGCGGTACTCGATGCCCAGCAGCGATGCGTCAAAGGACGAGTGGATGATGCAGGGGAGCAGGCCGAGACTCTCGGCGCGCGCAACGTGCTCCAGGGCCCGTGACACGTCCGCCGGGCATCCCCGCTCCTCGCTTATCCGCGCGGCGCCGTCGCCGAGAAACACGCAGCCCAGATCCCGGGGATACTCCTCGCAGCCCATCGCGGTGCGGCAGAGGCAGCCGTCAAGGATGAAGCGGTTCGATGCCTTCCTTATCAGGTCCTCGATGATCCTGTACGGCAGCACGCTGCCGGGCTCGACCTCAACCGTCTCGCCGACGGGCACGTAGGTCGCGTCGAGGTTCTTCTCGTTCCAGAGAAGCGGCCCTATCGCCTTGCCGAGAACGGGAAGGCGCGCCGCTTTCTTTCCCAGGTTCCCGAGGGGCCACATCTTCATCGCGGCGTTGAATCTAAACCTTCTCGAGTTCATCTCAGCCTGCTTTCCGGGTAGTCTTCGGAATACGTCGGTCCACGGCCTAGCCGATCGACTGCCAGGCGGTACGGAAGATGAAGATGCTGATGACCAGGGCGATTATCGGATCGGCGCAACTCCGTCCCGTCACGGCCACGATTATACCCGCGAGAAGGACACCGAAGGAAACCGCCGCGTCGAGGACCTGGCCTAAGAAGGCGCTTTTCATGTTGAAATCGTGCCCGTGCTCCTTCAAGGCCGGGGCGACCGCCTGGTTGACGACGATCGGGAAGCTCGCGGCCGCCTCCGCCGCCACCAGCGCGACTCCGAGCGCTTGCCCATGACGAGGCTCCTCTTTTCCGACCTGAAGCCGGACTCATCAGGGTTGATCTCGCCTGACATATCCTTCCGTTTCGTTCCTGTAGCGATGTCCCTGCCATCCAATTGTAGGGCGGCCCCGGCTCCAGTTGAAGGGGAGACCGGAGGCGCGGCCGCGGAAGCCAGCCATTATAATGGTCGTCGGAGGCGCCGATCGTTAAGGGCACTGGAGGGACGGAATGGACGCACCGCTGAAGATAGGATTCGTACCGGCGAGCCGCGAGATGTTCGACCAGCGGCTTGCACGGGACGTCAAGGACGCATGTCTGGACGCGATGCGGGCCGCGGGAATCGATCCGGTCGTCCCCGGAACGGACATCACGCGAAGCGGCCTGGTTCGCACCACGGCAGAGGCGCTCGCGACCGCGCGGTATTTCCTGGACGAAGGCGTCGAGGGCGTCGTGGTAGGCGCACTCAACTTCGGCGAGGAGATACCCGCCGCCATGGCGGCTTCCGGCGTCGGGGACAGGCCCGTCATGCTGTTCGGTATCGGCGAGGAAGGCCTGCTGAGCAGGGACCGGCCGCGGAGGGATTCCTTCTGCGGCCTCATAAGCATCGCCACCGCGTTCAGGCACCGTGAAACGAGGTTCGTGTTCCCGCGCCGGGCGATCGTCGATCCGGGTGACGAGGGCTTCGCCCCGGCGCTATCGCAGTTCAGGGACGCCTGCCGTGGCGTCGGGTCTCTACGCGGAGCGACATACGGGCAGATCGGCCCGAGGCCCGCGAACTTCGAGACCTGCGCCTTCGACGAGCTGTCGCTATTGCGGAAGCTGGGCGTCCGGGTCGTTCCGGTACCGCTCACGACGGTTTTCTCCCGCGCGTCACGGGCGCCCGAGGCTCGGGTACGCGAGGTCTATGCTGACATGGAGAGGGCTGTGGACCGCTCGGCCGTAACGGACATGGACCTCGCGAGGCTCGCGCGCCTCGAGGTGGTGCTCGAGGAACTCGTCGCCGAACACGGGTTGGACGGTCTCGCGGTGCAATGCTGGACGTCGTTCCAGCAGGATTACGGCGTGAGCCCCTGCTTCGTGCTCGCGCGCCTCACGGAGCGCGGGATACCGAGCGCGTGCGAGGTGGACGTGCACGGGGCGCTCAGCATGCACCTGCTCTCGTCGGTCGCGGGCGCGCCGGCGGGGCTCGCGGACTGGAACAACAGGCACGTCGCCGAGTCCGACGTCTTCTCAGCCTGGCACTGCGGGGTATTCCCGCCGTCCCTTGCCGGTGGGGCGTGCAGGCTCGGCTATCACAACATACTGGCTGAGGACACGGGAACCGATGAAGGGAAGTACGGCACCCTGGAGCAACAGGTGCGGAAAGGGCCGGTTACCATGGCGCGCGTCACGGAACACCCCTCGGACCGGTGGCCTCTGCTGGTGACTGAAGGCGAGGTCGTAGAGGCCGCCGGGGAACCGTACGGGAGCAACGCCTGGGTCCGGGTGGAAGACCTCGACAGGCTGTACGCCGCCATTCTCAGGGGTTTCCCGCACCACACCGCTATAACGGGCGGCAAGCACGGTGCGGCCCTGGCGTCCGCCTCGTACTTCCTCGGGCTCGAGACGGTGACGCCGCTGGACCTCGCGCCCGGGCACCTGGAGGCGGGACCCGATTTCTGAGGGCTGTCGCGGGCACCAGCCCGCCGCTGTTGCACGGATCGGGCCGGGCGGCTTCCGGCGCTTCACGGCCCTCGATCGATTCGAGGAGGCAGGAATGAAGAGAGAACCCAGTTTCAAGCACGCGCATTATTCCTCGGTGCCCGCCGACGAGTTCGGCCCCGAGGCACCCGGTGTGTCGATACGCAGGCTCATAGACGAGGAGCTGGACTGCGCTCCTTTCTACAACCTGCGGATGCTGGAGATCGCTCCGGGCGGTCACACCCCGGACCACGCTCACCCCAACGAGCACGAGAACTACGTGGTCGAGGGCCGGGGGGAGGTAATGGTCGAGGGCGACTGGTACCCGGTCACCGCCGGAGACGTCGTCTTCGTGCCCCCGGGCGTACGGCACCAGTACAGGAATGCCGGGGAGACGACGTTCCGCTTTCTCTGCGGGGTCCCCGCGTCGAGGCTCCTGGAATAGTAGGTCGGGCGGGCTACCGTCCCGCCGTCTTCGCGACCCTGCGGCCGAACTCGACGCAGGCCTCCACGTCCGCGGCCCCGGCGTTCGGCCCCACCCAGAGGCTGAGCGGCGCGCCGGCCTTGACGGCGGGCCCTCCCACGACGACCGTCGCGCCGAGGGCCGACAGTTTTCCTTCCATCGCCTCGACGACCTTCTCGCCCCCGAATGCCGCCATCGCGCTGAAGGCGCCCGCGTACTTGCCGGAAAGCCCCGACGGCTTGAGGGAATCGAGGACCCTGTCCACGACCTTGGCGGGCGCCCTGTACATCGTCGAGCCGTAAGTCGGGCTGCCGACGAGAAGAACGTCGAAGCCGGCGATATCCGATGCGCCGACCTCGACCGCGGGCCTCACTGTTACATCCACCCCCGACTCGGCCAGGCCCTTGCCGATATCGTTGGCGGCCTGAAACGTGTGGCCCGTCTTGCTGTAATAGATAACGAGTGCTTTCATGTCAACCTCCGTTCCCGCCATCCGCGGTCCTGCCCAGGCAGGTGTTCTCCAGCCAGTCGCTTACGCGTTTGCCGTATTCGGGGCCGGATACGACAGACACGTCGTTGTGTCCGGCCCCGCGGACCACGAAGAGCTCCCTGGGCTCGTTCGCGGCCTCGAACAGCTTCCTTCCCTCATCGGCGGGGATCAGTGTGTCCACGTCGCCGTGGATGACCAGCACGGGGCAGGATATCTCCGGCATCTTCGCCAGGGAATCGTACGCGCCCGCGATGTCCGGGGAACTCCGCGCAAAAGGAAGGAGGTTGCCCGCCACCGAGGCGAGCGAAGTGAACGTGGACTCGAGCGCCAGGCCCAGCATCTCTGTTCCGCGGGCGATCTCGCAGGCGACCGCCCCGCCGAGCGATTTTCCGAACACAACCGTCCGCGACGGGGGGGTTCCCTGCCCGGAAAGCCAGTCCAGCGCGGCGTGACCGTCCATGTACAGCCCGGCTTCGTCGGGAGCCCCCTCGCTCTTGCCGTATCCCCGGTAGTCGATGAGCAGCATCCGGCAGCGGGCTGCTGTCAGGTCATCCCGAACGAGAGACCACGAGTAGACCTCCTGGGCGTTGCCGTGCAGGAAGAGGATCACCGGCCTGTCCGCGGGCTCGCTCCACCACAGCCCGTGGATCAGGGTCCCGTCCCCGGCCCGCATCCAGACCTCGGATGCGCCCGCAGGCGTCCAGCCAGGCGGTGGGATGTCGCGCCCTATCCTGTCGGGGAAATATAAGAAGCTTTCCATCAGTCCGCCGGGCATCTGCGCCTCCCCGGTGTTTGAACGATCTGCCCAGAATATATCACTTCAACATCGTCAACATCTTCCCGGGGCCTTGACCGTTACCGTGATTGATAGCTCGACGGCGTGGCGGAGCGTGTCAACGATTTTGAGACACTTGCCTGAATAATTTACTGTAGCACCA
>CAZAIS010000218.1:0-5186 GCA_964485255.1 uncultured Acidimicrobiales bacterium
ATGTAGACGACCATTATGTGGTTCTCGGCCAGCAGGTACCGCACGTACGCGCTGAAGACCTCACGGTACAGCGTCTCACCGGCGAACGTCCTCCGCAGGTAGAAAGCCCCCGAGTGCCTGAGCAGCCACCCCACCGGCCAGAAGTTCAGGTTGAGCCCGGCAGCCTGCTGGGGCGGCACCATTCCCGAGCGGAACAGCGTGTATCCGATGAGAAGCGGGTCCACGTAGCTCTTGTGCGAGCACACCAGCACGATCCTGGAGCGGCTGTCGCACTCGGCGAGAAACCTGATACCTTCGCGGTCCACCTCGATCCCCGTGAGGAAGCGGTCGAACAGGAAATCAACCGCCCGCGCGAACCACCTCACCACGCCCACGCGGTAATCGCTTGCTATCTCGTCGAGAAATCCCCGGGCCTCCTCCGTTACCGTCTCGCGCGTCATTCCCCGGGTGAGACCATGCTCCTGCATGTACGAGGAAAGCAGCGGGTCCGCCAGGACCCTGCGTTTCACCTCCCAGGCGGGCATCGCGGGCGGGCCTTCGCAGGCCCGGTGCTCGGAGGCTATATGACCCATCAGCTCCGCGCGGAGGGTGGCGGCTAGCTCGCTTGTAGCCTCTCCGTTTCGCGACCGGAGCCACGCGGCCAGCACGAGCGGGCTGCAGTTCTTCACCCTTCCGGTCCGCACCGTCCGCAGGTAGGACGAAGCCCGCCTGACGACGTACTGCGGGGATGCCCTGTAAGCTTTCGCGGCGGCCGACACGTTGGCAGCCCGGCGCGTCATCTGGTGCGACGTCCTCGCCACCGGAACGAGCCTCAAGGATACCTCGCACGAGCGCTGAATGGAGATAACTTCCCGGAGCACTCCGGTGGCTCTCGCGGGATCGGGCCCCACCTCCACGACGTTTATCTCCCCCTTGTGCCGGAGCCTCGCCGCGAGCACTATCCTCCTCCAGTAACCGGGGGCGGGCAGCGCGAACACGTTGAGCGGCGAAGCGATGACCCAGCTCGCCCGGTGCGGCTCACCCGTCAGGGACCGGCCTTCATACGAGCCCTGCTCCAGGGGACGCATGAAGCGTGAGAGCGCCCCGATGACGAGACGCGCGAATGGATCGGGCTTCCACGCGAAAGACGCGCCCACCACCCCGGCCGCCCGGTGAAAATCGAGCTTCTCCGCGGGCTCAACCTCCGGCTCAATAACCGCCGTTTCCAACTTGCCAACCCCCTTCAACGCAGAGAACAGGGACGCCCGCGGTCCTCAGCCGCTTCCTTCCCGCCGCCGCCAGGTCGAGAAGCGCCTCGAGGCGCGTCTCGACGCCGGCCTTTCCCGTTTGCTCGTCTATGCTCAGCGACAGGACCGGGATGCCCAGCTCCGCCGACACGCGCGACAGGACACCCTTGGCGATCACCTCGGGCATGCACGTGAAGGGCAGGAAGTGCACCACCGCGTCGAAGCCGCGCCTGGCGAAGAGCGCGGTCGCGCCCACCGAGAGCAGGCCGTCTCCGCCGACCTCGTGCGAAAGGAACGGGGCCGCCGAGCGCGCGACCGCGCGGTCGCTGTGCCCGAAGACCGGGTTGATTCCTCCCGGGTAGACGGTATCGGCGATATTCACGCACCGTTCCGCCACCGCGCCCCTCGCGCCCAGGAACTTTTCGATGCCGAAATTGAAGAAAGGCTCGAGCACGACAAATATCTCCCCCACCAGCCCGACCGTAACGTGCCGTCCGCACTCCCGCAGCTCCACCTCGCCGAATCGCTCCCGCGCGTCGGCACGCGCGCGCCTGATCTCTTTGCGGCTGAAGGCGCCCGATACCATGGCCCGGGCATCCTCGAGCGCGGCGTCAACCGCGCCCGGCTCGGCCTCGAGGCCGCGCATCGCGAGCGCCCACTTCTCCAGCGTATCGAACACGACGACCTTTGCGAGCACGTTCGAGAGCTCCCGGGCAAGCCCGGGGAGACCTACCCGTGATGAAGGCACGAGCGACCTGATGCCCCTGTAGAAGGACCCCCAGGAAGTGGAGGGAGGCTCGAGGACCACCATCCGGAAGCGGTACCCCTCCCGCTCGAGTATCCGCCTCTGTATCTCCCCGTAGTAGCCGAACCGGCACGGCCCGTGACCGCCCCCCATGACCAGGGTATCGACACCCGCCTCGAGCATCTCCACGAACGATCCCAGCACCGCCTTCAGGGGCAGGCAGGCGAACTCCGGCGCCAGGGCCGCGCCCGTCTGTATGGTTCGCAGGGTGAACTCCGGTGTCTCCAGGAAATCGAAGCCGAACCGCGTGGCCAGGTCCCTCGCTATGAGCGGCAGGTTTCCCATCCTCGGCACGGCGACCTTCATCGAGCGTCACACCCGGCCGCCGCGGGCACCCGCGGTATCGTCGCGCGCGAGGTGTGCCTCAGCATGTCCACGAATGCCTCCAGCCTCGTCACCAGCCCGGCCTCGGCGGCGTGCTCGTCGAGGGTGATAGTCATCAGGGGCACCGATCCTTCGCGATACAACTCATCCTCCAGGAGCGCGCCCACGATGGAGCCGGGCCCGCAGGCGAACGATGTTACAAAGAGTATGCCCGAGACTTCCCTGGTGCGGCTCCAGTGGAGCACCGCCCCGGCCAGGCGCGCCTCGAAACCCCAGAAGACCCTGCGCGGCAGGGAATCGGCCTGCCTCTGAGCAGCCCGGCGGTCCACCTGGTCAACCGTAACGGGCCTCGCGCCCATGGCCCTGAGACGGTCCAGCAGGCCGAGAGAAGCCCGCTCGTCGTGCACGTTGTAGAGATGGCCCGCGACACCTATCGAGAGGTCCCGCTCCCCCGGGTGCCCCGTTCCGGCGGCGGACTGAAGCCTCTCCAGCGATCCGAGCATCCTCGATACGGCAAGCGCCGAGCGGAAGCGGGGCGCCCCAAGGAGGCGCGCCGTTGAGTACCACTCCGGCGCCCAGGACGACTTGCGCTTCACGAGATCCATCCTCGGGGCCAGCACGGGTGGCAGCCCCGAGTCGAGCGTGCGGGCGAGGTCCGGCAAACCCAGGAACTTGGGGCAGGAGCACGTTCCGTCCTCCTGGCTGATGACCCGTGGCACGAGGATGGCGTCGGCCCTGTCCTTCAGGGACAGGATGTGCCCCGAGAAGACCTTGACGGGAAGGCAGGTCTCGTTATCCGCCATGGTCGAGCCGGTGGTTATGGTGTCGCTGGTGGTGCGCTCCGAGAGAACGGGCTCCGCGTCGATCGCGCGAAGGAACTCGATCCAGCATTCCCCGTAATGGTGATAGAGCATCGCCCTCGGTACGCCGACCCTCATTCCCCGGCCACCCCCACTCCGGGGCGGCGCGACAGAACCGTCATCATCGCGCGGGCGTGCTCGCCGGCGCCCGGGGCCGGCGCCGCGCCCTCGCGGGACCGGCATGCCGCCTCCAGGACCGCTTCGGGCTTGTGTGATCCACAGAGTACGCCCGCCACCGCCTCGAGTAGTGGCATGCAAACCCCTACCTCCCTGCCGCGACGCATGGCCTCCGCCGCCGTCTGGGCGCCCTCGCGCACGCCGCGGACCTCTTCGTTCCCGGCGCTCCTTCCCGATACCATCCGCCCGAGGTCATGGTTGCGGCTCAAGGGGGACGTGCAGGTGGCGATGAAATCGCCTACCCCGGCCGGGGTCGCTACGACACCGGGGTCGCCTCCTACGGCACGGACGAAGCGGGCCGTTTCGTCGAGCCCGCGCCAGACGAGCGCGGCGGTGGCGTTATGCCCCCAGCCGCGCGCGACGGCCATGCCGCAACCGACCGCGTATACGTTCTTGAGGGCGCCGGCCGCCTGCGCGCCCAGCGGGTCGTGCCACCCAACCAGGGAAAGCAGGGGGTGCTCGAGGTCCGCGACCGCCCGGCGCACCGCCGCCGGATCCGTCCCGCCCAGGGAGGACACCGCCGGCAGGCCCCTGCTTATCTCGAGCGCGAGGTTGGGCCCCGAGAGCACAAGGGGATCGGCCTGGGCGCGTCGCCCGGGAGCGAGGGCGGAAGCCGTCTGCAGCCGCCACACCTCCAGGCTGAGCAGTCCCGTTCCCCGCTCGAGCCCCTTCGTGGCGAGCACGACACGGGCCCGGGGTTCCATCGCCTCGATAACGCGGGAGGCTACGTCGCGAGTCACGTGTGAGGGAACGGCGACCACGACCGTTTCCGCCCCCTCGAGCGCGTGCTCGAGACATGTGGTCGCGAACACGTTGGCCGGGACACGGGCGTCGTCCAGGTAACGCGAGTTAGTGTGGAACCTCGTTATCTCCTCGGCGGCGTCGGCCTCCCGGGTGAAGAGCTTCACCCGCTCGAAGTTCGATGCCTGCAGTACCGAGATCGCCGTACCCCACGCCCCCGCGCCCACCACGGCGAGGACGGACGCGCTGCTCTGCCGCTTCTTCATACCGCTCTTTCCCATCGTGTAAGCTCGTACCGGCCGTGCCCGCTCCCCGGAGGCGCCCCGGCGGCAGCCGCGTCACGCCGGCCCCGCAACCGCCAGCTTCTTGTGTGGATACCTGCCCACGGCCCATCTGACGACCGCGAGGCCCACCGCCGCAAGCACGCCCAATCCCGCCGCCAGCACCCAGAGCAGGTTGCGCCTGCCGTGCGGCTCGCTCATCTCATCTCCCGCCAGCGGCGAGGGGCCCTCCAGCAACCTCCGCATCACCAGCGCCGCGAAGTGCTCCGGCGCCCGGATGTCCTGCATCTGCGCGAGCGCCTCCAGCACCGCGCTCATCCGGTTCAAGTACGCCCCGCACTCGGGGCAGTCCTTGACGTGCCGGCGCAGAAGCACCCACCTCAGTCTGCTTACGTTTCCATCGCCGAAGTCCGCGATGGCCTGTGCCGCTCTCGCGCAATCCTTTTTCCCGTCTCCCCGGCGGCCTGTCACGTCACATCACTCCCTCCAGGGCCTCGCAGAGGAGCCCCCGGGCGCGGTGCCCCCAGGTCTTGGCGGTGTTCCTGGGCACGCCCAGCACCTTTCCTATCTGCGAGTAGCTCATGCCTTCCATGTGGTGCAGCACCATTACCGCCTTGTACTTCTCGGGCAACCTGTCCAGGGCGCCGCGCACGGCGTCCGCCGTCTCTTTCGACATGCTTACGTTCTCGGGTATGTCGGAATCCGGGCCGGGAGGATCGAACGGGAGCCCCGCGTTGGCAGGCCCAGCCGTCCACTCTCCCGACGCGGGCGG
>CAZAIS010000219.1:0-5140 GCA_964485255.1 uncultured Acidimicrobiales bacterium
AAGCGGAGGCTCGCCGTCGCCAGGCGCGGACACCACCTCCTCAAGGAGAAGCTCGACGAGTTGATGAAGCCGTTCCTCGCGATGGTCAAGGACGTCGCCCGCCTGAGGTCCGGCCTGGAGGCCGAGCTCGTGAAAGCCCACGGCCTCTTCACCCTCGCGCGCTCGGGGATGTCCCCGGCACAGCTCGAGCAGGCCCTCTCGTACCCCCGCGCGAGCACCACCGTCAAGGTCGGCTCCAGGCCCGTCGTATCGGTGATGGCGCCGGACCTCTCGGTGGAGGTGACGGGCGGGATCGATTGCTACGGGCTCGCGTCCACACCCGCCCTGCTCGACGAGTCGTTGGGCTACATGGAGGAACTGCTGCCGGAGCTGGTGGAGATGGCGCAGCAGGAGAAGACCGTCCAGATGCTGGCCGAAGAGATCGAGAAGACCAGGCGCAGGGTGAACGCGCTCGAGTACGTGCTCCTGCCGCAGCTCGAGGAGAGCATCCGCTATATAACGATGAAGCTGGACGAGTTCGAGCGGAGCAACCTGACGCGCCTGATGAAGATAAAGCAGATGACCGGCCGGGAGAGCACCGGGCTTATCTGAGCATCCGGCCGCTTCGCTGACCGCGCCCCCGGGCGCGGGCGTCGGGGAGGCGGCACAGGCGGGCGCGGGGCGCCCGGGGGACGGCGCGGGCGGTCGCGAGCGGGCACACCGTCCCTTCGGTTTCTTTCCATGCCGGAACGGCGCGCGGCCCCACGCGGCTGGTATCATCATCGAAGAAGCGATATCCATCAGGAGGTGCTCCGCGATGAAACCCGCGAGGTTCCTGGCGATCGCCTTCGCCGCGCTACTGCTCGCAGGCGGGTGTGGAGGCGGAGACTCGGGCGGCGGCGAAACGGCAAGAGGTGGCGTCCTGCCACGGCCCGACGTGACGGGCGGCATGGCGCTGGACAGGACTCTGAGCGAGCGAGACTGCGTCCGGTCGTTTTCCCCCGCCCGGCTCGAGCGCGAGCAGGTCTCCCAGCTCCTGTGGAGCGCGGCGGGGCACCCGGCTACGGACTCCGTCACCGGCGCAACGGGTCCGGCCCCGAGCGCGGGCGGCATATACCCGCTTGAGATCTACCATGCCGAGGGTGGCGGAGCCTGCCGATACATCGGCGCGACCGGGCTGCTCGAACCGGTCGCGGGCTTCGACGACGAGGCCCTTCGCCGAGCGGCGGGCACTGTAGCGGAAGCCGCCCCCGCGCTGTTCGTCTTCGCGGCGGACGTGGCGAAGAGCAGCGCCCGGTACGGCGAGAGGGCCTGGCGCTACGTCTGCATGGAAGCCGGGCACGCGGCGCAGAACATGCTCCTCGAGGCGGTGTCGCTGGGCCTGGGAGCCTGCCCGATCGGCGCATTCGACGACGGTGCCGTGGCGCGGTCCATGGGACTTCCGCCCGGCCTCACCCCGCTGTACGTTGTAGCGGTCGGGCGCCCCCGGTAAGAAGAGAACAGGCCCGGCGCGCCGGTCCCCTCCCGTACCCTGACGTCCCCGCCCGCATCGAGTTCATGGAATGCCAAGGCAACCTCTTTAGCGCGGCGGGGAACAGCTTGAACGCCTCTTCCGTGTCGAGTAATGTGTTCTTCATGAGAAGTGAAGTGAAAAACTGGCTCGCCAGCGCTGACTACGACTTGGGTGCCGCCAAGCACATGCTCGAAGGCGGCAGATATCTCTATACGATATTTATGTGTCACCTCTGCATAGAGAAGCTACTGAAGGCCAAGGTCGCGGAATCTCGTCAAGAGCTTCCTCCCAGGACGCATGACCTGAAGCATCTCCTGTCATTGACAACGCTCGAGCCCACCAATGAACACGAGAGATTCATCGCGGTACTTTCCAACCTGAGCGTTACAACCAGGTACCCTGATAGCTTCGAGCTCGCGTTGTCGGAGTTTTCCGAGGAAAGGGCAAAGACCGTGTATAAGACAACGGAAGAGGTCGCGGAATGGATGAAGAAGTCCATAAAACAATAGAAGAGTACAAGGACAGGCTCATCGATATGGGTATATATCCGCAACGTGTCGTTCTATACGGTTCTTACGCTAACGGCAGTGAGCGTGAGGATAGCGACCTCGACCTGCTGGTCGTTTCCGAGGACTTTGAGGGGATGGGCCTGTGGGACAGACTTGCGCTCCTGGGACGGGCCAGGGTCACTATTGACAGGCCCATGGAGATACTGGGAGCCACTCCTGCCGAGATCGAAAACGATAATGTGAGTTCGTTCGTCAGGAACGAGATACTCTCCAAGGGTGTCAATGCCTAGTGCTATCTATTCAATAATCCCGCATTGAGGATGTGCAAGCATCCCGCCGGACCCACCCGCGTCGAGTCAATATGATGCCGAGGCAACCGGTTTCGCGCGGCGGGCCCCAGGAAGCGGTTCCGCCCGCTTGCCGGCGCGCGGCGTGGAACCCTGACCTCAAGGGTGCCGTCACTCTTATATCGAATATTTCTATTGCCCGCGTTTTCAGCGGGCGCTGAGAGGTGTTCGCGGGAGCGCGAATGAACAGAAGAAAAACAAGGCGCCGGGGGCGCGAACTCGAGGGGCGCAACGGAATGGCGGAGGACGCTATCGTTAGAAGGAAGAGGCCCCGGCGCAGGCGCTACAGGTTAGTCATCGTGATCGCTGTCGTGGTCGCGCTGACATGCGCGGTCGTGGTATTCCGTAAGCCCATGGCGAAGATTGCTGCAAAGGCATGGCTGGCCCTCAAGCTCGACAAGTCGCACCTCAAGGGCGAGGAAGGGGCCCAGGTCGAGAAATCACTCACCAGGTTGTCGAAGGACCCGGACGAGAGCGTGAACACCCTGGTCATGGGAAGCGACGCAGGCAGCACGAAAGGGGAGGGCGGTTTCTGCCGCAGCGACGTGATGCTGCTGGTCTGCCTCCAGGAGCGGGACAGAAAAGCGGTTGTTGTTTCCATCCCCCGGGACACCATGGTCGAACTTCCCGGCCACGGGACGCAGAAGATAAACGCGGCCCACGCGTTCGACGGCCCCGCCGGCGCCATCGCGGCGGTCAAGGACCTGACCGGCCTGGACGTGCACCATTACATAAGCATGCAGTTCAAGGGATTCCAGAAGATAGTGAACGCCCTGGGCGGCATACCGATCCACCTGAACAAGCCCATCAACGACCCACACGCGGGTTACCTGCCCGCCGGGGACCTCAAGCTCGACGGGTGGCAGGCCCTCGTCCTGGTGCGGAGCAGGAACGCGGGGAACGGCGACCTCGACCGGATAAAGAGCCAGCACACTTTCATGAAGGCTCTGATGGCGAAGGCGGAGACGATGAAGAGCGTCTGGAAGGCGAACCAACTGGTGAACATCGTCGCCTCCAACTGCAAGCTCGACTACAAGGCCGGCCAGTTGATGGACCTGGCGCTGGAACTCAGGAACTTCGAGCCGGGCAACGTCCAGTTCGTGACCCTGCCGGGGAGCGACGAGTACATAAATGGCGTGAGCTACTTCATCGCAGATCCCGACCTGACAAGGTCCATGGCGAGGCAGGTGAAGGCGGACAACTGGATATCAGTCGACCTTGAGGAAGAGCTCGAGAACGATGCGATCTCCAGGGCGGAGGTGCTCAACGCCCCCGACGCCGACGCTATAACCGTGCTCAGCGGCACCGGATCGTCGTCCTGGGCGGTCCCGATCGTGGCCAAGGAGCTCGAGCTGATGGGGCACAACCAGGTATACCGGGGGCGGGCCAGGGAGCCGCTCTCCCGCACGACGATCTACTACCGTTCCGAGGGGCGCTTGAACTGCCGCGCGATCATCAAGGCGATACCCGAGCTCAAGGGCGCGGACCTCTTCGAGAGCAAGGAGGTCGCCACAATGTACAACACCCCGGTGGTCATCGTCCTCGGCAGCAGGTTCACAACGCCTCCGCTGACCGCCCTCTACGGCAGGATATGCAAGCCCGCCTTCGACTTCACCAACTTCGGCACCACCTTCAAATCCTTCAACGCAGAATAGGGGTCAGGCGTAATTATTGCATCGGCCTCTCGCGCTCAACCATCGCTGGACTATACAGGCCGATGCAATAATTACGCCTGACCCCTATTTTGCGCCCTAGGCGAGGTCCATCTTTCTTATAGCGGCGGCGCTCCGCGCGCCTTCTTCCGAGGCGAGGAACGGACAGTCCTCGATGCGCCTGCC
Source organism: uncultured Acidimicrobiales bacterium (assembly GCA_964485255.1). Lineage (GTDB taxonomy): Bacteria > Actinomycetota > Geothermincolia > Fen-727 > Anoxymicrobiaceae > CAZEJS01. The sequence goes on from CAZAIS010000219.1 coordinate 4,187, forward strand.
CTTTTCGATGAGGTTCACCGCGAAGGCGGTGCAGGTCGGAAGGCCGCAATCGCCGCAGTTGTTCATGGGCAGCAGCTTGAGCACGCTCATGAGGGGCGGAAGGGGCTTGGGTTCGCTCAGGGGCGAGATCTCGTCCCTCCGCTCCCAGAGAGCGTTGAGCCAGTCGACGACGTCGCCCACCTCCCGGGCGGCGTCATCCCTGTCGGCGACGTGGCTCACGGCGATCTCGTGCGGCCGGACCGCCACCTTGCGGTCCCCGTGCATCCAGAGGACCGCGGGCGTATCCGCGTAGAACTCGGGCCGCCTGGCCGCGGCGTTCAGGTACGGCATCAGGGCGGTCAGGTCGGCGGGCACCGCCGCCTTGGCTACCCACTCGTCGTCCCCGGGGTGCCACTGCTCGCACGTTATGGTGAGACTCTCTTTATCGATGAACACGACCTCTCTCCCGTCCTCTTGGCGTATTGGCGAGTCATGGCTTATCCAGGCGGTGACTCGAGGATGCCGCCCTCGCGTAATGATAACGCGATCGGCCGCGGGCCGGTATCGTACCCGACCGCGATGCCCGGGGCAATCCGGCGGATTCTTGCGTGAACCGAGGGCGTGGCGACGCTCGAATCGTGGTAAGATTACGGTAACGAGAAGCGGCAAGACCAGAATCGAACTTCATCGGCGGATTAACATAATCACTGACACGGTTGAGAGGATACCGGCCGGGACTCTTGTGAGAAGCGGGAGGTTATCCGGTGTCAGAGTACGAGGTTCGCAGGAAGAGCATCGAGGAGATCGAGGACGGGATCGTGCCAGCGGTCCAGGCCCTGTACACCGCCTCCAAGACTGCCCTGATGTACCCGGAGGAGAACCCGTCGGTCGTGCACGCGGTCGAGGCGGCACGCGAAGCGATCAAGGGACTCACCTTCCCGGGAGGCGCCTTCGACGTCAGCTTCATGGAAGACA
>CAZAIS010000220.1:0-5118 GCA_964485255.1 uncultured Acidimicrobiales bacterium
ACGTGCCCCTTCAGCCCGTATTCGAGAACCGGTACGCGGCCAGGGTCATCGATTTCATAGGTACGCACGCCTTCACGACTCTGGCGGTGGACCTTGCGATGGACGCCTTCAGCTACGACCGGACCGCCGCCGCGGTGAAGATGGGTTACGACTCGGCCTGGGTGCAGCACGCGCCCGCCTGGAAGGCGGGTGACTCCAGAAAAATGGTGGACATCTTCGGCCGCCTTTTCTCTCTCGCCTTCGACCCAAGGGGAAACGTCGGGACCCCGATGTACACGGGGGGCTCGATCGACGGGCCGGAGGCCTGGCGGGCATGGGACAAGCGCGCCGTGATGAGCCTGCCTTCCAAGAATCTCAAAGCCTACAAAAGGATCCGGCGCGACTTCGGGTACGATATCTACATATTCGGTTCGTTCTGCGGAGGCCTCTACGAGATTACGTGGCAGAGCATGGGGTTCGAGAGATTCGCCGTCTGCTCCCGCAAGAACAAGGATTTCCTGGACGGAATGATCTCTTTTTACACCGACCTGTACTGCCTCGTCCTGGAGGCGATGGCCGACGCGGGCCTTCCGGGGGCCGTCTACAGCGACGACCTCGCCTATCGCTCCGGCCCGATGCTGAACCCCCGGCTGCTGGACTCGCTCTTCGGGGAAGGTTACCGTCGCATCACGCGAACGGCGCACGCCCTGGGAATGAAGATAGTCATCCACTCCTGCGGAAACGTCTATGACCTGCTCGGCTGGTTCGCGGACTGCGGGTTCGACGGCGTCCATGCCCTCGAGCCCACCGCCGGGGTCGAGCTTGAGAGGGCACGTGAACTCGCTGGCGGACGGCTCTGCCTGCTCGGCAACATTGACGTCACGCACATACTCGTTGACGCGACAAGAGACGAGGTCTTCGAGGCTGTGCGAAAGGCGATAGACGACGCCGGCAGGGCCGGTTACATCGTTGCTCCCACCAACAGCCACCCCGGCGTTTCCGTCCAGCGCCTGCGCTGGATGCTCGAGGCGGTCCGGGAGTACGGCTGAAGACGCCTCCCGCAGCTTCGAGAGTCCCGAACCGCCCGGCCGCCGTTCCTGGGAATATAGAGACGCCGTCGGTCCCGGGCGCTACTGCCGATGGCGCGCGATGCGGCTTTCGCCCTCGGGGTCCGTGACGGACTCTCCGCCCGGAACGATCTCGACCTTTCTTATTCCGCCGGTGAAAGTGAAGGGAGACGCGTATTCCGGCCATACGGGGGAGGTGCCGTCAGACCCGATCTCGAGACCTTCCGCCACCGCGTAGGCGACCGGATTGGACCTCTCGACCACCCCCTGTCCGGCTTCAGAGCCGTTGATAAACAGCCTCACTTCGCCCGCGAAGTCGGCCGTCTTCTTGAATTCCATCCGCACCTCCACCTCTCCGGTCGGAACCTGCGCATCGGATGTCGTCACGTAGTGCGACCGGTTGAGGTAGTTGACCGCGTAATGCAGCCTTCCGTCCTTGACGCAGAGTGTGAAGCCTCCGTCCGAACCGCCTTGCGATACGATGACTCCCTCGGCGCCTTGTTCGCCGATTTCCAGTTCGGCGCGTATCAAGAGATCCATGTTCCTAAAGTTCGGACTGGCGCACCTGACGAGCCTTACGGGATGGTAGAACGTGTAGACCGGACGCTCCTCCACGACGCGCGGCTTCGCCACTACCATCTTGCCGATGAGGTTGTCGTCAAGCGGGAGCACCTGGAACTTCTCGGCTGCTTCCCACCACAGCTTCTCGAGCTCCGCGACCTTCTCGGGGTGGCTGGACGCCATGTCCCGGGTTTCGGAAAAGTCCTCGTCGATGTTGTACAGCTCCCATTCGTCATCATCGAAATTACCGTCGTGGGCTTCGTGATCGGTGATGTTGAACCCCATCTTGAAGAATGTCGACCAGTGCGTGGTCACCGCCTTCCAACCCTCCGCCCAGATCGCCCGGTGGCTCATCATCTCGAAGTACTGCACCTTCCTCGGGGTCGGGGCGTCCGGGTCGGCGAAACTGTACGCCATGCTCTTGCCCTCCAGCGGGCGCTGCCTGTAGCCCCGGACCTGCTCGGGCATCTCTATACCGAGCACCTCCAGTATTGTGGGGACCACGTCAACAACGTGGTGGAACTGTCTCCTTATCGAACCCGGCCCCCTGGTCCTGGCGGGCCACCGCACGATGAGCGGGTCGCGGGTCCCGCCCTCGTGCACCATCTGCTTGTACCACCTGTTGGGGGTGTTTCCGGCCATCGCCCATCCCGTGGCGTAGTGCGGGTGAGTGCTCGGGCCGCCCCACTCGTCCAACTTCAGGAGCATCTCGTCAACCGTCTCCGGGGCCAGGTTGAAGTAACTCATCTCCGAGGCAAGCCCGCTCTGCCCGCCCTCCGCCCTCGCGCCGTTGTCGCTCAGCAGCAGGACCAGCGTATCGTCGAGTATGCCGGTCTGCTCCAGGTAGTCGATGAGGCGGCCGATGTGCTCGTCGGTGTGGGTAAGGTAAGCCGCGAAGACCTCCATCTGCCTGGCGAGGAGCCGCTTCTCCTTGTCCTCCAGCTCGTCCCAGGCCTTGACCCCGGGATTACGCGGCGGCAGGTCGGTATCCGCGGGCACCACGCCCAGCTCCTTCTGCCTGGCGAGCGTCTCCTCCCTGATGACGTCCCACCCGGCGTCGAAGGCTCCCCTGTACCTCTCGATGTACTCGGGTGGAGCGTGGTGGGGCGAGTGCATGGCGCCCGGGCAGTAGTACATGAAGAACGGCTTGCCGGGGGTAGCCGCCTTCTGGGCCGCTATCCAGTCTATCGCGTGGTCCGCGAGGTCTGCGTTGAGGTGATAGCCCTCCTCGGGCCGGGAAGGGGGACTCACCTTGTGGTTGTCCTCCCAGAGGTCGGGCTCCCACTGGCTGGTCTCCCCGGGAAGGAAGCCGTAATAGCGCTCGAAGCCCATCCCCAGTGGCCAGCGTTCGTACGGCCCCGACGCGCTCTGGTGCTCGTCAGGGGTCAGGTGCCACTTTCCGATCGCCATCGTGTTGAAGCCTCGTTCGACGAGTACCTCGGGTATCATGGCGGTATCCTTCGGGATCCGGGCGTTGTACCCGGGATACCCTGTCGCGGCCTCCATGATGCACCCGACTCCGACGCTGTGGTGGTTTCTTCCGGTCATTATCGAAGCGCGCGTGGGCGAACAGAGGGCCGTAGTGTGGAAGTTGATGTACCGGATGCCCTCCGCCGCCAGCCTGTCGATGTTGGGTGTATCGACGCGGCCGCCGAGACCGCCGTAGCAACCCAACTGCGCGTAACCCGTATCGTCCAGCAGTATGACGAGGACGTTCGGTGAGCCTTCCGGCGCCTCGGCGGGCACGGGCCAGGCTGGCACCGAGTCCTTCGCGGTCTCCTTGACGACGCCCGTGAACGGGCTCCCGTCGGGGTACCTGATTATCTCTTCCATGACCTACTCCTTTGCAGCTTCTCCCAACCTGCGCTCTATCCAGTCCCCGCAAAACCCGACAAACGAAGGGCACCGCTCCATGAACAGGCCGCTCTCGCGTGCCGCCTCCAGCTCGTCGGGATCGCTGAGATCTACGCCCAGCAGCTTCCCGCAGCTCGTGGAACCGAACCGGTCGGTGAAATCGCCCGCGAGCTCGTTACCCGCGCCGTAGAGCTCATACGGCTTGACGGAAGCGTCGTCTCTTCCCGTCGCCATGCCCAGGACCAGGACCGCGCCGGAGACCGACCCGCATACCATCCCGGTGCGGCAAATACCCGCGCCCAGGCCGGATGCGATTCGGGGAAACCAGTCTCCCTCGATGCCCTGAAGCTCCATTCCCGCGATAAGCAGCGACTCTGCGCAGTTCAGCCCCGAGAGGAAAAGCTCTCTGGCCCTCTTCCCTGTCGGGCCCCCCGGGCTGTAATCCTTCAAGAGCTCCCTTTCCCTTTTCGTAACAGGGACGCTATCCGGCCGGCAAGCGTCCTGAAGGGCGCGCCGACGGCCTGCCACACCCGCCGCGCGCCGGCCGGCTTCTCGCCCCAGCACACGGAAACGAGGCCCGCCGGATCGATCGGGTCCAGGTCCCGTCCCGGGAACGCCCCCACCGGCAATTCCCCCCGCAGGAACTCCGAGGCCCGCAACGCTATGCTCTCGCTCATCACCGCCCGCCAGTGGGACACCGGCCTCCGGTACATGAGGTTGTAGTTGTCCGGGAGGTACGAACTCGTGCACGGTACGATCACCCCGTCGTAGCGCACGAAGATCGAAATGCACTTGCCGGCGACGTGCTCGCGCGCCGGCGACTCCTCCAGCCTTCGGATTACCTGTGATCCGGGGCACATCTGCCTGCCCGCCGGAGAGAAAAAGCCCAGGTACCCGAAGTACGTGCCTGCGTGAGGAGACGACACGAACGCCGCCCTGCCGAGGGCCGGGTAGCCCTCGAGCTCCTGCAGGTAGTACCTGGCCACCACACCGCCCAGGCTGTAGCCGAAGATGTTGATCTTCTCGCAACCGTAGGCCTCCATGGCACGCCCGGCCCGCTCCGCCAGTACGCCGGCGGCACGGGCGACATCACCCATCGCCAGCCATGGAAGCTCTATGCTTATTGTATCGAGGCCCACGGAACGCAGGTGCCTGCCAACCAGGTCGGTCTGGAACCGCGGCGAAGCGAACCCCGGTACTATCAAGACCGGATACGCGCCTTCCTGTCCATCCATCGCATCACACATTCTTCCGACGGCTCCCCCCGGCCCGCGGAGACACCGTGCCTGCCGCTGCGTCGCGCTGTGGCGGTGCCTTCTCAGCCCGCGCGCTCCAGGTCCCGCGAAGCTATCACGTCCACGCCCGTTCCCAGGATATCGCCTGCGATAACGTCACCGTCGCGCACCGGTGCGGTTACCGTGAGACCGGAGATCCTCGCGGCGGCCTCCATCACGAGGCGCTTGGGTATCGTGCCCGCGCTGCGCACCGGCAGCAGCGGCAGGGTACCGTCGCGGACCGGGACCGTAGTTGTCACGACCCTCCTGGGATCCGTGAACTCCTCCCTCGCGTACCGCTCGCCGATCCTGCAGCCCTGCCCCTCGACCTTCAGCACCTCTCCGCCTTCCTCGGTAAGCTCCAGCGAGCAGCTCAACGGGCA
>CAZAIS010000221.1:0-5111 GCA_964485255.1 uncultured Acidimicrobiales bacterium
TCACCGACTCCTCGATTGAGAGCCCCTTGTCGTACCTCTGCTCCCTGAAGCGGTGCGTCACGTGTATGCCGAAGTCGATGCCCGCCCCGATGACCAGGGACGCCACCGTAACGGTCATCATGTCCAGGGCCCACCCGCACACGTACAGGAACACCATCTCGGCCGCCATTCCGCAGATAACCACCACCAGAGTGATCACCCCGTACGACAACGACCTGAATACGAGCATCAGGACCAGCATGCACAGGACGAGGGCCAGGCCGGACGTCTCGAGCTGGGTCGGTATGATGTTGCCCATGAGGTCGGCTATAAGCACGCTGTAACCGGTGGCGCTGAGCTTCAGGCCCGTCTTGGATTCCACCTTCTCGGACGCGTCCCGTATGATCTTGACCTTGGTATCGGTTTCCGCCTGGGTCTCGGGAGCCCCCGATTTCAGCATGATCATCGTGTAATCGCCGTTCTTGGATATCAGTGTGCTGAGGTCCATCTGTTTTTCTAGTCCCGCGAGGATGCCTTTCACGGCGGCCTTTGAATCGGGGATCCTGCCCCCGTTCGCGTCCGCTATGATGTCGGCGATCGAGACGTTGCCCTTGCGGGTGAAGGCACCCTTCTTGCCGTCTTCGTTGCGGCTGTCTCCCGCTATCGCTTCCTCGAGCTCGAGGTACGCCTTCAGGTTCTCCGGCTCGAGGATGTCCCCCTTGACGATCACCACGTCGGCGTCCTGGGCACCGAAGTAGCGTGCCATCATGTCACTTGCCTTGACGCTCGGCAGGTCACTGCCAAGCATCGAGCGCATGTCCGCCCCGGTCTTCAGGTTGAACATCGAAAACACCGCGAACGCGACGAACAGGACAACGACGCCCGTTACCACCCAATGGTACTTGTAGGCGGCCATGGAAGCGCCTACCAGTCCGCGGTCCACGATCGCCCCGTAGCGCGAATCCCGGCGACGCCTCCTCATCTTCTCCAGGTGCTCGTCGAGCTTTTCGGCCTTCTTGCGGCGGTCCCTTATTACGATCAGCGCGGGCAGCAGCGTGAGGGCGAGGAGGAAACTGAACGCGATGCCTACCATGCACACGATGCCGAAGTCCCTCATGGGGGGTATGTCGGTGATGAGAAATGAGCTGAAACCGAACACCGTTGTTATCGCCGTAAGGAAGACCGCCACTCCGACCGTTTTGACCGATGTCGTAGCCGAGAAGAATATGTCTCCTCCCGCCTCGCGCTCCTCGTAATACCTGCTCAAGATGTGTATTACGTAAGCGATGTTGATGCCAAGCATCAGGGGCATGATCGAAACGGACATGGTCGTGTAGGGTATGCCCACCCATCCCATGAGTCCGATCAGCCAGAATATCCCGACGATAATGACCAGCATGAGCAGGAAGACATCCGATATCCGCCTGAATGTCACGTACAGTATGAGCATTATGAAGAGAAGGGCGGCAAGAAAGAGGATGCTCGTCTGCCTCGCCATGAACTCCTGGGCGTCCTTCTGCATCGACGCCATCCCCGACAGGTACACCTTCGCGCCCTTGGACTCGAACTTCGTCTCGAAGTAATCCTCGAAGTCCTTGGCCAGCTCGATCTGCTCGCTCTGGCTCATCTTCGGGTTCAGTTGGAGCCTGACGACAGCCCCCTTCTTGTCCGAGGTCAAAGTCTTGCCGATCACCTGTGTCTTCGCGTAATCGGTCGCGAGGTACTGTTGTACGGCCGTCCCCAGCATGAAGCCTGATGGCAGGGGCATTCCCTGCGACTGGGCCATCATCTTGAGGCCGTCCGTGTAACTCTCGATCTTCTGGACCTGGCCCTTCTTCACCCCATGCTCCTCGAGCGTTTCCGGGGTCAGCTTGACGAGGGCCCCCGCGATGTCCGATGACGTTACGTCATCCGCCACGACGAGGACGTTCTCGTAGCTCAAGCCCCCGAACTCGTTCTGCACGGTCTTCAAGGCCTTGATCGACTCGTACTTCTCCGGCATCATGCCTTCCTGGCTGAACTCGGTCTTCAGCAGGCCCATGCCCCCCACGAGGAAAACCGTCAGCGCGGCGACGCAAATGACTACGAGCCACGGCCTCTTCTCTGAGGACGATGCAAGAAACGCGAAAATCCTTGTCACTGTACGAGACCTCCGTTTCTGTCTGGAGCCATTTTCACTCGTCGAGCTCGCCGGAGCGCGCCCTCTCCAACCTGCCGAGCAGCTCCAGGTACTCTTCCCTCTCACGCCGGGGTATGTTCTTGAAGACACCCCTTACCGCTGCCAGGCCTTCCGCGATGACCTCCTCGGTCACTTCATGCCCCATCCTGGTCAGGGAGATGAGGACGACCCTGCGGTCGGTATCGTCATGGCCTCTTTCGACCATTCCCTTCTTCAACAACCGGTCAACCATCCTGGTTGCCACGCCGTGCGTCACCGACAACCACTCGGAGAGATCCCCCATTGTCATCGGGCCGTTGTCCCGCAACTGCCACAACACCATAACCTGGTGCTGCGTGAGGTCGTGTTCGTCCGCCAACCTGCTGCCGGGGGGCTTTTCCTTCTTGATGATGCGCGTCATCACGCGCCACATCTCCCCGATAAATTCATCCAGTTGCTCGTCTTCACTGTTTGTCATTAATTATATTTGTCCTAGGCAATGGTTTCAGTGGGATAATATATTCTTCCGTCCGCGCTGTCAATGAAAACGGGGTCTATTGCACGTGATATCATGAGCGCAACACCACCCAGGGTTGCCGGGGTCAGGCCCGGGAGATCTGATCCGGGTCGCTCGGCAGATGCTCCTGTACAAAGGAGGAAGACGGCAATGCGACAGAGAAAACCCACACCTCCCCGGATGGTCGTCGACGGCAAGGTCGCGGAGTACGGGGCTTTCGTCGAGCCTCTTCGCGAGGCGAACCTGCTCGATGCTGACCTGAGGATCGGCGGCCTGAAGGCCCCCTGGCTGATCAGGGACTTCAGGCTCAAGGAATGGGAGCACTTCGGGTTCATCACTGAGGACTACTACTTCGGCATGGTCATCTTCGACGCCAAGTTCATGGGGCTGTCGTTCTTCTACGTCTTCAACCGCAAGACCGGGGAGCACTTCGAGCACTCCAGAAACGGGGGGCTCACCAGGGTGGGCCGCGAGTTGTGGCACGCGGAGTGCACCTTCAAGCACCTCGGTTACAGCATGGAGTTCGAGAACAGGCTCGACCGCGGCTTCCACAGGATCTCCGCCCGTATCAAGGGGAAGCCGGGCAAGCCCGGGATAGAAGCGGAGCTGTTCATGCTCGAGGACCCGGACAGGTTCGAGCCCCTGGTGCAGGTGAGCCCGGTATCCGAGAACAGGCCTTTTTACACCCACAAAGCCGCCGCGCCGGCGGAGGGCTTCGTCTCCCTGGGCGGCAAGCGCGTCGAATTGAACCCCGAGAGGGACGTCTGCGTCGTCGACGTTCAGAAGACGTTCTACCCTTACCGCATGTTCTGGGACTGGGCGACTTTCGCCGGTTACGACGATTCAGGCAGGCTGCTTGCCATGAACTCCTGCCAGAACTTCATGACTGACGACGAGGATTTCAACGAGAACTGCACCTGGGTGGACGGGAAGATCACACTCCTGGGCGCCGTGAGGTTCGATTTCGACATGGACGAATTGATGAAGCCGTGGAAAGTCAGGGCCCCCGGCGGAGGGTTGGACCTCACCTTCACGCCCGAGGGCGACCGCTTCGACAGGTTCAGCGTGGGGGTGGCGATGTCCGACTTCCACCAGTTGCTGGGCAGGTTCAACGGGACCATGACCAGCCCGGGCGGAGCCGAGACGCGTGTGGAGAACCTTTTCGGAATCTGCGAATGGCACGTGGCACGCTTCTGAGCGCTCCATTTCTCCAACACCGCATAGCGCTTCGAGCTCCCATGCTCTCCTCCGGATGGGCCCGAATCGATCTCGCACGCTTCCGCGCGGTCATGAAACCGGGACCGGCCGGACGCGCCAGAGCAGTCACCGGAACGCGGAGGCAACCCTGAGGCGGATCGCCGGGGGACCGTCGCCGGACTCGAGGCGTGGAGAGAATCGCGGCGGGGTCGTCCTCGTTCCAGGTCGAGGTGCTGTACAATGAAATTGACGTTTGAGCGCGTCAGGCTATGGACGCGCCGCTCTGACTTCATTTTTTACCTGATCACTTGAAAGGAGTCTCGATGAAGAAGGCGGCAATCGTCACGTTCTCTTTCGTTCTCCTGGTTGCGGGCCTGCTTGCCTCCGGATGCGGAAGCGGGGGTGGCGCCACTGACTCGAAAGGCCCCTCCGCCGTCGCCAAGGCGTTCTGGACGGCGTCATTGAAGGGCGACGCCGACACTAGCTGGGACATGCTTTCCGCGAACATTAAAACCGGGCTCAAGAGCAAGGCGAAGTGGGCCGAATCGGTCAGGAACGACCCGAACGCTTCGGTAAAAGTGGAAGAAGCGAAAATCGAGGGTGACAGCGCGACCGTCATGGTCAAGATACTGAGCAGCGGCAAGGAAGTGCTCACCAGCGAAGTGGAACTTGTGAAGGAGGACGGCGGCTGGAAGGTCGAGTCCCCGTAGGCGCAACCCCCGCGGACCTTCATTACGCTTCGATTCGGCCGGTAACCCGTTATAAGGTACACTTATACCAGCTCTATCCGGTAATCCTCAACGCGACAGGAGGAAGCCTTCTTGAACACCGACTGTCTCAGGCGCCTGCTTGCCCTCGCGGAAACGGGCAGCTACAGCCAGGCGGCCGCGCTCTCGGGAGTTACCCAGCCGGCGGTGAGCCTGGCGGTAAAGAAGATGGAGGGCGACCTGGGAGTCAAGCTTTTTGAGCGCTCCGGTAACCGCTACGTGCCGACGGCTGTCGGGCGACTCGTGCTCGAGAGCGCGAGTGAGATGCTCAAAGCGGAAGACAGGCTCATGTCATCCGTCAGGCACTCCCGCGAGGCATCATCCGGAAAGCTGCGAATAGCCACCAGCAACATCCCGGGGGAGTACGTGCTTCCGCTTATGCTGGGCGATTTCAAGGCGCTTTACCCGGGGATAGAACCCCTCCTCGAGATCATGGACAGCTCGAAGGTAATCGGCTTGATACGGTCCGGCGGCTTCGAGCTCGGGTTCATCG
>CAZAIS010000222.1:0-5100 GCA_964485255.1 uncultured Acidimicrobiales bacterium
GCTATTCGGCAATGTCACCATGTCCGGACGCGGGACCATGACCTCCCGAACCATGGTGTCCGAGAACTCGAAGACCGAGTGGATCATCTCCTTTTCCTCTTCCTCGATCACATCGTGCTCCTCGGCCGCGGTCACCAGAGCTTTTATCTCGCCCTCGTCGCGCACCAGCACCTCGGACGGCAGCGGGCCGCGGTGGAAGATCCTCATTATTACTCTTGCGATCATCTCGAACATTATCGCGAGGGGGTGCAACACCCAGCTCAATACGCTTATGGGCCCGGTTACGGCAAGGGCGAATCGCTCGGAGTTGTGGCTGGCGGCGGCCTTGGGAACGAGCTCCCCGAACGTGAACATGAAGAAGGTGAGGGCTATCGTGCCCACAAGTACGCCGACGCCGGCGTTATGGGTCAGCTTGGTGGTCAGCCAGGTGGTAAGGGAAGCCGAAGTCAACTGCACCACCAGGACCGTCAGCAGCAGCGGGGGAAGGAAGTAGTCCGGGTTCTCGATCAGCTTCTCGAGCTTTTTCGCCCCGGCGACCTTTTGATCGACGAGGTACTTCACCCTTATCCGGCTGACTTTCATGAGCGAAGTCTCCGAGGCCGCGAGAAATGCCGCGACCGCGAGAAGTAATACCAGGCCTACGAAACCAAGGACAACGGCCATCTGTCAGTCTCCTGTTCCTTCTGTCATTATACCGCCGCCGCCCAGGAGCTCGCTCTCGGCGAGCGCCATTTCGGCGGCCTCCTCAGTCGTGTCGTGCCCGTACCCGAGCAGATGGAGAAGCCCGTGGGCCGCCAGCGCATCGAGTTCAGTGCGCGTATCATGCCCTCTCTCGGCGGCCTGCCTCGCCGCCGCGTCGATGCCGATCGCTATGTCCCCGATGACAAGCGGTCCGGGCCCGCGTTCCTCCGGTAGTTCACCCCAGGACAACTGGGCGAACGACAGCACATCGGTCGGCTCGTCAACGCCCCTGTACTCCCGGTTAAGGCGCCGCATCTCGACGTCGTCCACCAGGACCACGCTCAACTCGGCCTCGCGTTCCGTAACCAGCTCAGCGGCCATTCTCTCGAGCGACCGCGCGAGCCTCCGGCACGTCCCGCGAAGCCCCTTCCTTTGCGCTCTTACTCTTACTTTCATTCTGCCTCGCCTGCGGGGCGGAGGTGTCTGGATAATCGACGCGCGGATGGTGCGTCCCTATCAGCATCCTCCCAAAGACGCTTTTTATCCGGTGGAGGTCGTCAAAAGTCAAGGCGCACTCGTCGAGCTGTCCGTCGGCGAGCTTGTCGTCGACAATCCTGTCGACCATCTGCTGTATGGAGGCGGGGGACGCCTGCTCCAGTGTCCTCGCTGTAGCCTCCACGGCATCGGCAAGCATCAGTATTCCCGAGGTGCGCCGGTGCGGTTTCTCGTAGTGGTACCTGAACCTCTCGATGTCCACCGGCTCTCCACCCTTGAGCGCGGCATCGTAGAAGTACTGCACTACGCTCGTGCCGTGGTGTTCCCTCACGATCTCGACCAGGTCCGGCGGAAAGTGGTTCTTCTCCATGAGCTCCACGCCGTCCCTCACGTGCGAGGTGATAATCAACAGGCTCAGGTTCGGATTGAGCGACTCGTGCGGGTTCTCACCGGAAGCCTGGTTCTCGACGAAGAACTGCGGCCTCTTGATCTTGCCTACGTCGTGGTAGTAGGAAGCGACGCGCGCGAGCATCGGGTCGCTCCCGATCTCCCGTGCTGCGGCCTCAGCGAGGTTCGCCACCATCACGCTGTGCGAGTAGGTCCCCGGGGCCTTAATCGAGAGCTCCTTCAAGAGCTCCTGGTCCGGCGCTGCGAGTTCCAGCAACCATGTATTGGTCGTCACCCGGAAAGTAGTCTCGAGGAATGGAAGAGACCCCATGGCGACAATCGCGCAAATCGCCCCGTTGAGGAAGCCTAGGCCGGTGTTGAGGATCATTCCCTGCCTGGTCTGGGTCAGCGCGGCGGCGCTGAAGGAGGCGGCGGCCATCCAGAACGCGGTGTACAAGCCGACCCGCCTCAACTGGTGCCTGGTGGACTTTCGCGAAGCGTACATCGAGGGAAACATACCCCCGAGGAGAACAAGCGCGATCATCGAAAAACTACCACCGGTCGCCACGCCGACCAGCAGTGCGCAACAGGCCACGGTAAAAAGAGCGGTACCGCTGTCGTAGAGGACCGCAACGATCATCGCGACGGCGGCGGTGGGCATGAGGTACCCCAGGGAAGGGGACCAGCTCCGCGCCGCGATGGTTATCAACCTCACGGCGACCGCGAAAACCACAACAGTCGAACCCAGCAGCACCAGCAAACCGGGGCTGTCGTAGATAAGTCTCCGGAAGCGGGCCAGGTAGATCGACGCCACGACCAGCAAGAGCAAGACGAAGACAGAGGTGAACAAGAGGTTCAGAGGAGTGAACCCCGAGCGCTTGAGACCAAGGCTTTTGAGCAGGTCGTACTGCTCGGAAGTCACCTTCTCGCCCCTGGCGATAATCACTTCGCCTTCCAGCTTAGTGGTGACCACCTGCTTGATTGCCTCGCGAGCGGCCTTCTTGCGACCCGCGGTCTCGGCCTCGTCGATTACCAGGTTAGGCCGGAGCGAGGCTACGGCCACCGCCTCGGCGGCGTTTCGGACGCCGTCCCCCGGAACAGAATTTTTGATTCCCGCCTTCACTCTGTCCTCTGCGGCGGACAGGTTGGCCTTGGAAATCCCTTCCCCCAGAACGCTCGACACCTGCTCGACGACCGCGTTCCTCGCGATCGCCCTCTGCTCCGCGGTAAGCTTCATCAGGAGGGACATCTCGCCCGCGAAGGCTTTGTCAGAGACCTTGTTCGCGGCCTCCTGGGCCTTCTGCTGATCGTCGAGGGGCATCGCCGAGACTTCTTCGGCTACCTCGAACGCGTCGTCGATTCCCGCCAGGACCCCACCGGCGACCCTGCCGTCCGTGACGTAGACGTCCTGAACGGCCGCGGCCGCGGCGTCCTGCTGTTCCCTGGTCTTGTCCTGATCGACGTACTGTACCGTGGCCGGCGCTACAATGGTTCTGGGGCTCGACCTTCCCGTCTCGATCAACGAACCGTAGGGTGTCATGTCGAATGACAGGACGATCACCAATAGAGCGAACATGGTGGCGCCCACTATCACCCGTCGCTGGGTAAGGGTCAGCTTGCGCACGCGCGTGCGCAGTCGGGCCAACATGTCGAGGTATCGCTTCTTGTAGCTCATCTCATTCGCCCGACGTATCCTGATCGCCCCGCGCCTCGAAAGCCTTGTAGGCTTCGACTATCTGCTGGACGATTTTGTGCCTGACGACGTCTCGAGCGTCGAGGTACGTGAATGACACGCCCTCGATGTCCCGGAGTATGTCGCGCACGATCTTCAGACCTGAGGAAACGTCCTTCGGGAGGTCCACCTGCGTAACGTCACCGGTTATGACCGCCCTACTCCCGAAGCCGAGTCTGGTAAGAAACATCTTCATCTGCTCGGGGCTGGTGTTCTGGGCCTCGTCGAGTATTATGAAAGAGTCGTTCAGCGTCCGTCCTCTCATGAAGGCCAGCGGCGCGACCTCGATTATCCCCTGGTCCATCATCCTGTGAAATTTATCCGCTCCCAGCATCTCATAGAGCGCGTCGTATAGCGGCCTTAGATAAGGGTCCACCTTCTGGTAGAGATCGCCCGGCAGAAAACCCAACCTCTCCCCGGCCTCGACCGCGGGACGGGTAAGGATGAGCCTGTTGACCTTTTTGTCCAAGAGGCACTGCACCGCGTACGCCAGACCCAGGTAAGTCTTGCCGGTCCCGGCCGGGCCGATGCTGAAGACGATTGTGGACTTGCGCATCAGCTCCACATATTTCTTCTGGCCCACGGTCTTCGGCCTGATGATCTTGCCGCGAGCGGTGAGGACCGCTTCCTTGAAAACCTCCGTCGGCTTGAGCTCCTCGCCGCGCTTCACCATGTCGATGGCGATCGCAAGGTTCTCCGGGGTGATCACCAGGCCTTCCTCGAGCAACTCGATGAGTTCCTCCAGAAGCCTGGTGCACGATTCGGTCTGGTCCTCGGCTCCCCTGATGTCGATCTCGTTGCCCCTGGCGACGATCCGGCACGAAAACGCCTCTTCCACGACCTTCAGAAACCTGTCCTCCTGGCCGAGCAGGCCCACCATGGGCTGGTTGTGCGGCACGACCATTTTCACTTCAACGCTATCGTTCAATTCCGGTTCACCATGCCTTTTCAGGCCACGCGAATCATTCGAGGGGATAAGGGATGTCTCACCGCTGAAGCATCTCGCGGACGAGCTTGTTGACTAGCTTGCCGTCGGCCTTCCCCTTCACCCGGGGCATGATAATTCCCATGACTCTTCCCATGTCGGAGGCCGAGGTGGCCCCGAGCTCCGCGATCGTCTCGCTGACGACGTCCCTGATCTCTTCCTCGGACATCTGCTCGGGAAGGTACGCCTGTAGAATCGACAACTCGCGCGTCTCCTTTTCCACGAGGTCTTCCCTCCCGCCCTTCTCGAACTCCGCGATGGCCTCCCTGCGCTTCCGCGCCTCCCTGGCCATTACCGCCGCGAGCTCCTCGTCGTCCAGCTCCTCGCGCTTCGCGATCTCGGCGTTTTTTATTTCTGAAAGAACCATCCTGAGGGTCGATAGACGAAGCTTGTCTCCGGCCTTCAAGGCGGCTTTCGTATCCTCGGTCAATTTCGCTTTGAGGTCCATATAGTTCCTTTGTAGTCAGTCCCTCGCTAGCCGGGAGGCCAGTTGAGGAAACGGCCCCCCAGTAAGTGGAAGTGCAGGTGGTCCACCTCCTGCCCCGCCTCCTCGCCGACGTTCGCCACCAGCCGGTATCCTCTCTGGGATATCCCTTCACTGACAGCGATCTCTTTTACAAGTGAGAATATGTCAGAAAGCACGTCGCAACTCCCTGGAGCGGCAATCAGGTCCGCCACGGTAGGCAGGTGCTCCTTCGGCACGATGAGGACGTGGACCGGCGCCTGCGGGTTCACGTCCCGGAAGGCTATCGCATTCGGCCTCTCGTCCACGATCTCCGCGCCGATCGGGCCCAGCGCCTCGAGCTCCCAGGCGTAGCGG
>CAZAIS010000223.1:0-5093 GCA_964485255.1 uncultured Acidimicrobiales bacterium
CGCCTGGAGGGGCCGGACGCGCTTCACAACCTCGAGGGGCCGGGAGGGCCTCATAACCTCGAGGCCCCGGAGGACGCGGGCGTCGCCCGCGCGGTCAACCAGGCCCTGGAGCAGATCGGCGACGAGTACGTCGCGGTGCTCAGGAGCGACGTGCTGATATACGACGAGGGATGGCTCGACAACATCATCGGTTTCATGGAGCGCAGGCCGGACGTCGGGCTGGTCGGCATCTCGGGCTGGCACAGCCTCACCGCCGACGGGGTGCCCGACCTCACCACATCGGTCGCCAGGCCTCGGGGGCACCCGGACAGCAACACGCCGACCTGGAGGTTCACCGAGGTCGCCGCCATCGACGACGCCGGCTGGGTGATGCGCAACAACGGGGTGCGGCTGTCCGAAGAGTACCGCGACGAGAGCCTGTTCGCACTGGACCTGTCGCTCGCCTTCATCGAGGCTTCCTTCCGCGTTTACGTAGCCGCGGTCGAGTTCGCCTACTCGGAGGAGCGCGAGGACGTCGCCCGGCGGTTCGCCCTCCTGCCGGCGGGCGAGGACGGTGACCCGTGCGGCATGCGCGAGGACGCGAAGCTGTCGATGCGCCTGAAGTGGGAGCCCTTGCTGCCGCTTACGCGGGGCTTCTACGACGAGGCCTACGTCATGAACAGGGTGGAGGAGCTTGCCAACTACTCGAGGGCCCTGGAGGCCACCGTCGCCGCGAGGGACGACGCGCTCGAGCACGTCAGGAGGCACGAGGCGCAACTGGAGCAGGCGCTCGCGAACAGGTTCACATCGAGGCTGAAGAGGCTACTCAAGAGGGGATGAGAGCGTACCGCCGCGCTCCGGCGTCCCCGCCCCTGTCCCGTTCACCTGCTTTTCGCGAAATCGCCGAAGAGCGCCTTGACCTCGGGGTAGCTCTGCTTGAGGCGACTGGTGTAAGTGGGCACGTCCCAGCCCTTCCAGGTGAACCTGCCCGTGTCCGCCCACGCGCTCCCTTTCCGGGGCTGGAAGTCCTCGACCTTTCCCGAGCGCGTCGTGACCGCGTAGAAGGAGAACCCGGCCGTCTTCTCGGTCCTCAAGGCGTCGATCCCCATCCGCGTACGTACGGCCGCGGGGCCTTCGGGCAGGTCCGTCCTGTCGTCGTGGATGACGGTAAGTGAAGACGGGTCGCTTACGTTGAGCAGCAGCCACGGCAGCCGCACGAACACCTTGCCGCCGTCATCTGAGACGTACCAGTTCGCCAGGGAATAGTAGTCCTTGCTCTCCGGCAGGTACACGCCATGGCGCAGCAGGCTGTCGTCGGTGTACTCCCCGGGGAAGATGGTCCCGTCGATGGAGTTCACCTGCAGCCTGTTGACCAGGAGCTCGATGTGAACGAACTCCGGGTCGGCCGCCCGCGCGGCCATGAACTTCGTCGTCCCCCGGTTGTAATCGGGGCGCGCGAGCAGCAACGCGCCGTCCTTCGAGTTGATCCTGAGGAGGAACTCGACCCCGCCGGGCAGGTCAGGCAGGCCCTCAACCGGGAGCTTCACCGTGCCGTTGTCCTTGCCTATGGTGTCGATGCCCACCTCGAGCTGGAGGTCTTTGCCGGAACCCGGCTCGAGCTCCCCGGCGAGCTTGCCTTCCAGGTCCAGCTCCAGGTAGACGAAGGCCTCGTCGTGGTTGACCCCTATCCGCCGGATGCCGGCCCTCGGGGAGGCGGGGGCGTCCTGCGCCGCGGCAGGGGCGGCCTTCGAGTCGGCGGGAGCGGCCGGGGAGGTCTGCGCCGCGGCAGGGGCGGCCTTCGAGTCGGCCGGGTCGTCCTCCGAGGTCCAGTATGTCTTCACTGCCCTGTCCCGAGCGGCAGCGGCCTCGTAGGCCATCAGCCCAAAGCACTGCTCGGGGTCCATCATGTTGTGCCAGTAGATGTGCCGGTCGAACGGGATCATGTAGTCCATGTCCACCCAGGTCCTCTTGGACCACTCGTCGGCCCACTCGAATATCGCCCCTCCCGCGTAGCCCTCCCGCGCTATCGCGCGGTACATCCTGGCCACCATCCGGCCCTGCCGCTTCTCGTCCACGGCCCCGTGGTCGAAACCCTCGGGGTGGATGTGGGCCCTGCCCATCGATGTGGACATGCCGAACTCGCCCATGAGGGCCGGGTACTCCGGGTGAACGGAGATGAACTGCCTGATGTAACCGCCGTAACGGAGCACCCCTTCGGGGTCGCGGTAGTCGGCGTACCCGGGCTCGCGGTTCATGAAGTCCGGGTAGTACGGGTATATGTGGTAGCAGCCGAACAGCCCGGCGGTCGCGGCCTCTTTGGGGAGGATGTGGCCCGGGTCGAGAACCTCCGAGTCCTCCTGCTCCTGCTGTTTGGGCACCCCCGGGGTGGCCTCGGTGGGATGCGTCATCGGGTCCAGGGTGGGCCAGCTCACGAAGGCGACGGGCGCCTCCCAGCCGAGCGCGCGCATGCGCCCGATCGTGTAGTCGCAGGTCTCGGCCATCCATGTCTCCACCGGGCGGGAGCCGTTCGGCGCGCGCGCGTACTCACCCTCGAAGCTCGTCTTGCCCGGGTTGAGGGCGTTGGTGGTGCTCGCCTCCTCGTAGATTATCTCCCGGCCCACGATCACCCCCAGCACGTACGGCGTCACGTCGGCGTTGTAATCTCCCCAGGCCCGCCCCTTGCGCTCGGGTATCTTCTTCTTGCCTGCGAGGGCCTCCAGGTCCATGGCGATCTCGTCGTGGTAAGAACCGGTGAACCCCTCGTCGTACAGGTTGTCCCCGGGCACCTCGTCGTCGGGCCACACCTCCTGAAGGAGCATCAACGGCTCGGAGCGCGACTTGTTGAAGTCGTAGAGCGTCCGGTAGAAGACGGGGTCAAGGAGCGTGTAGACGCGTATGGTGTTGGCGTTGAGAGCGGCTATGTCCTCGAACCACGAACGGTACAGGCCTGCGTCGGCGGGGAATTCGCTGAACCACTTGCCGGGCATGGCAATCCCGACGTTGACGCCGCGCACCAGGAAATCATTCCATCGCGCGCCGTCATAGACCTGGAAGTAGCGGCCGTGAGCCCTGGCGGCCATCTCGACGCCGCCTGCCCGGGCCGTCGGGGAGTGTTTCACCCTGCGGTCCTGGTGCGTTAAAGATACGGTCGCGATCACGATGACCGCCGTCAGCACAACCAGCGCGATTGCCGCGATGACTGTTACGCGGCGGTTGCGGGCAAGGCCCGGGGGTTCCTCCTCCGCGGCCGCCGGGCGTGCCGCGGTCTGTACCATGAAGGGACTCGCGCCCGCCATGGAAGCCTGGGCTTCGGCCCACGAGGCCGGCTGTCCCGTGGCGGCCTGCGCGGCTTCCGCTCCCGGTGCCGTAGGCTTTCCCGCCTGCGCGGGTGCCGCGCCCGGTGCCGGCGGTGTCCACGTCTGCGCCGGTGTCGCGCCCGGTGCCGTAGGCGTCCACGTCCGCGTGGCTCCCGCCACGTCTTCCGCCCCCGGGAGGCCGGCCTCCCCGGTCAGCGCACCAACGCCCGCCGCGGCGGCGGCGGCGGCCGCGCCCGGTGGCACTTCCTCCGCGGCTCCCTCGTACCCCTTCCTTTCCAGTGCTCCCCAGGTCTGCCTCCTGGTGAAGAGGGTGAAGAACGCCTTGGTGCGCCACCACGCGTTTACCTGGCGGTAGCCGAAGTTCTCGATAATGCTGTAGAAGGCGAGCTTCAAAAGGGCAGGCACCCTCGGGAAGTGCCGCAGGGCTATGCCCTCCAGGAGGACCGCGAACAGCGATACCGCTATCGCGTACAGGAACGCCACCGTGAAGAACAGGTAGAAGAACTGCACGTTGAGGAGCCCCAGGACCAGCGCCAGGACAATCAATATGTAGCCGGAAAGCTCCACCACCGGACCGAGCATCTCGAAGAAGAAAAAGTACGGCATCGCGAAGAGCCCGATGGGGCCGTACCGGGGGTTCATCAGCATGCCTATGTTGCTGGTCAGGCTCTCGATGAGGCCTCTCTGCCAGCGGTCCCGCTGCCTGGAAAGCTGCCGCAGCTTCTCTGGCGCCTCGGTCCAGCAAACCGGGTCCGGGACGAAGGATATTGTGTATTCCTTCCTCTTCACGCGGAGGTGCCTGTGCATCCGAACGACCAGGTCCATGTCCTCGCCGACCGTGTCCGTCCTGTACCCTTCGACCTCTATGGCAAGGCGGCGGTCGAACAGCCCGAAGGCGCCGGAAATTATGAGCAGGCTGCGCAGGGCGCTCCAGCCGATGCGCCCGCCCAGGAAGGCGCGGAGATACTCAATGGTCTGAAGGTTGGCCAGGTAGTTGCCCGGCAGGCGCACCCGGGTGACGCTCCCCCCCTCGACCGTGCACCCGTTCACGATCCTGATAAGCCCCCCTACCGCCACGGTCGTGCTGGGGTTCTCGATGAAAGGCCTGGCCACCTTCAGGAGCCCCTCGGGCTCGATGAGGGAGTCGGCGTCGATCACGCAGACCAGGTCGTGGCGGCTGACGTTTATGCCGGCGTTGAGCGCGTCCGCCTTGCCCCCGTTCTCTTTGTCCACCACCACCAGGTTGTCGTAATCGGGCGAGATGTAGACCCCCCGTATGCGGCTGCACGGCACCCGCATGGGGACCACCTTGCCCACCCTGCGCAGGTTGTATTTTTCCCCCAGGAGCTCGAGCGTACGGTCCGAGGACCCGTCGTTTATCACTACGACCTCGAAGTGCGGGTAGCGCAGCAGGAGCATCGAGCGCACCGCCTCCACTATGGTCGCCTCCTCGTTGTAGGCGGGCACCAGGACCGAGATGGACGGGGTCAGGGGGGAGCGGAACACCTCGTAGAAGTCCACGAACCTGCGGTGGCGGTTGTACTTGATGGAGCCCGCGAAGGCGGCGGCGAACAGGACTATGTAGATGGTATTGATGGCGGCGAAGTAGAAGAGGACGATCAGGTTGAAGATTATGATGATGTCGCCCGCCACGCTCCTGAAGTCCAAGCGCGCCTCCCCTTTCAGCCCCTGTCCCTGGCGCCCAGGGCGTCCAGGGCCTCGGCGGCTATCTCCCTTTGCGCCTCCCCCGTCGTGAGCAGCGCCTCCTCGAGCACTGCGCGGCCTTCGTCCCCGAGG
>CAZAIS010000224.1:0-5089 GCA_964485255.1 uncultured Acidimicrobiales bacterium
CTCTTTCTTTTTTACGATCCTGCGCTCGCGGTACGATCCGATGAGGCGCATCACGATGAGCCCAATAAAGAGCAGTATGACGATGCCGGGGATCGCCAGGGTGGCTATGATGAGTGCCGTTACCGCGGACGAGCTTCCCGCGGCGCTCGCTGTCGGGAGCATGCTCACTCCAGGCCCTTACGCGCCCCTGGCGAGCACGCTCTTCACGCGCACCGCCAGCTCGGAGACGCTGAACGGCTTGGTGATGTAGTCGACCGCCCCGGTCTCGAAGCCCTTCAGCACGTCGGCCTCCATTCCCTTCGCCGTGAGCATGATCACCGGGATACCCCGGGTTTCCGGGTTCTCTTTCATGAGGCGCAGGACCTCGAAGCCGTCCATGATGGGCATCATTATGTCGAGTATCACCAGGTCCGGCTTGTTCTCGTTGATGAGCTCCAGCGCGACCTTGCCGTTCTCCCCGTGCATGACCTCGAGGCCCGATTTCTCGAGCTTGAACTTGACGAAATTCGCGATTTCCGGGTCGTCCTCAGCGATCAACACCAGGTTTTTACCCCCCATTGTCACCACCTTCAGGCGCCTCGATTATCGTCGGCTCCGCCGCCGGCGGAAGCAGCACCTTGAACGACGAGCCGCGGCCGACCTCGCTCTCGAGCCTGACCTCGCCACCGTGCATCTTGATTATGTCCCTGACAATCGCGAGCCCCAGGCCGCTTCCCCTGGCGCCGGTCTGAGAGGCGGTCGAGGCGCGGAAAAATTTCTTCATCACGTTGCCGATCTCCTCGGGGGGTATGCCCACGCCCGAGTCCGTCACCTCCAGGAACGCGCGATCGCCCTCCCTTCCGACCGTGACCGTCACCTCGCCCTCGTTGGTGTACTTGAGCGCGTTGCTCACGAGGTTCTGGACCACCCTGTTGAAGAGCTGGTTGTCACCCTGGACCGGTGGGGTCTCCTCGTACCGGGTATCGAGCCCGAGGCCCTTCTGCCCTGCCAGGGGCGCGTAGGTCTTTACCGCCTCCTCCGCCATGCCCGCGAGGTCCAGCGGCTCCCAGTGGATGACGACCCGCCCGGACTCCAGCCTCCCGACGTCGAGCAGGTCGTTCACGAGGTCCTCGAGCCTGGTGATGCTGGAGCCGACGATGTCGAGAAACTCGCGCTGCTTCTCGTTTACCCCGCCGGCGTCGCCGTCCGCGACCAGCTCCAGGTAGCCCTTCATGGAGGTGAGAGGGGTCCGCAGCTCGTGGGCGACCACGGAGACCATGGAGTTCTTGAAGTCCTCCACTTCCTTCTCGTGGGTCATGTCCGAGAACACCTCGACGGCACCCACCAGTCGGTCTTCGTCGAAGACGGGAGCGCAACTGACGTTTACCGGGACGCGCCGTCCGTCCCTGGCCTCGGCCCAGACGTTGCCCGCGAAGACCGTGTGCGATTCGCCCATGGTCGTCACGAGTGGGCACTTCTTGTCACAGAGGCTTGCGCCCTTTTCGTCGACGTGGTCTATGAAGTCGCGGCACGAGCGGCCCAGGACGTCCTCCTCGGTCCAGCCCAGAATCAATTCGGCGGCCTTGTTCCAGAGGAGGACCCTGCGGTCCAGGTCGACCACGTACATGCCGTGGCCCAGGCTCGAGAATATCCTGTCCAGCTCGCGCTCTATCCTGCGCAGTTCGTCTCCCGCCATTCGCGCCCTTTCTCGCCCGCACCGGACCAGGGCGCCCGCCTGCGCGGGCATCCCGTCACCGTCGGACAAACGTGCACCACCACGCTATTCTTCTATACGCGCCCCCATCTCCCCGCTTGAAAAGTGAACGACCCCGTTTACTTTTCCCCACTCGGAAAAGTAAAAAGTGAACGACGCCGTTTACTTTTTGTAGACGGGTTTGCCGTTGACGATTGTGAGGTCGACGAAGTCGTCAAGCTCTCCCAGCTCGATCTTGTTGGTGAGGAGGAACCACCAGGACGTGACCTTGAGGGGGCTCTTGTTGAAGAGTACGAAGTCCGCGCGCTTTCCGACCTCGAGCGAGCCGATCTCGTCCTCCATCATCAGCGCCCTCGCGGAGTCTATCGTCCAGTGGCGAACGGCGTTTTCTACCGTGATCTTCTCCCCCGGGCCCCAGTCGGTCGTGCCCTTGTAGTTCCTGCGGGTGCCCGCTATCAGGAGCCCGTAGAACGGGTTCAGGGGACTGTTGCACCAGTCGCTCCCGAACGAAACGGTGATGCCCGCCTCCTCGAGGCTCCTCCAGGGCATGAACCTCGCGAGTCTCTCCGGCCCCAGCCCGGCTTCCATGGTCTCGTCGCCGAAATAGTGGCACGGTTGCATGGCGGCGTGCATCCCGCACTCGGCCATCTTCTCCACGTCCTCGGGCAGGGGCAGCTCGCAGTGGTCGAGCCGGTGGCGCGAGTCCCTCTGGCCGTTGACCTTGCCCGCGCGCTCGTATGCGTGTATGACGTACTTGCCGGCCGCGTCCCCGCATACGTGCGTGCAGGCCTGCAGGCCCATCGAGTCGATCATCTCGATGACGCGGTCGAAGTCCTCCGGGCTCCAGTCGGCGCGGCCCCGGGTCGTGGGATCGTCCGAGTACGGCTCCAGGAGGAACGCGGTGCGGTTGCCGGGAGTACCGTCGCTGTAGAACTTGAGTGACTGCCCGAGGGTAAGCCTGTCGTCCGACTGCCCTTTCATCTCGACCCACCAGGCCAGGTCGTCCCGGAGCCTGCCCTCGTCTTCCGTGTCGTGCTGGTCCACGTAGAATCCCCCACGCAGGCGCACCTTGTCGAAGACGCCCCTTTCACGGTACTGGAGCATGTAGGGCACGAAGGATTTGTAGATCTGCACGTCGTCCAGGGCCGTAACCCCCACCGATACGGCTTCGTCCAGAACACGTGAGATCGCCTCGGGGACGGCGGTCTGGAAGACCGGGTCCATCTCTTCGGGGGTGAAGAAGTCGAGGGGTGAGATCGAATGAAAGTGGTTGAGGCCCTCGACGTATGCGCCCGTCGGATCGACGTTTGGCACGAGGCGCTTGAGGGCTTGAGGGTTCCGCTTTTCCAGCAGCTCAATCGCGCACGTGTTGTACCAGCCGCACTGGCCGCACAACGACATCAGCACGACCGGGCGGTCCGGTATAACCCGGTCCAGGATCGTCCTGTCGGGGACGCCTTCCGGGAGGTTCTCGAACCTCCATCCCACCCCCGAGACGTACGGCAGGTCCGGGTTGGCGCGAGACTGCTCGAGGACCATCTCCAGTGTTTCGTCGAGGTTCGATGCCGCGATGAGGGTGTCGGGCATCATCGCCAGCATGCCCCCGATCCAGATTACGTGGCAGTGGTTATCTATGAACCCGGGAGTCATTACCCTGCGCCTGCCTTCGATCACTTCGGTCCCGGGGCCGATGAGGCGGGTAGCCCCCCTGTCGTCACCCACGTAGGCGATGCGCCCGTCCTTCACGGCGATGGCCCTCGCCCTCGTGTCGCGAGGATCGCACGTGACGACGTCGGCGTTCCGTACGACCATATCCGCGGAAGTGCCTGCTTCTACCATCACTACTCCCCCTTGCCTGATCTTGCGACACCTGCAGGCTGGCCGGAGCGGTCAAACCGCCCGGGTATCACCTGGTCGCCCGTGCGAGCCTGTTTCCCTACTGACCTAGTATCCTGAGACCCTGGATTGCGATCTTCTGGTTCACCTGCCCCTGGGCTTCCGCCTCGGGTACCGAAACACTCCCGGTCAAGAACAGCCTGAAGCAATAGGGCTGCCCCTTTACGAGATGAAAGGTTACTTTTCCTGTCTTATTCGGGTATGTGAAAGACGCGTAACCTGACTGGTGAACACCGGACAGGTCCGGGCTCAGCTTGTCATTGACAATAGAGACGGCAGCTTGTTTTGCCTGGAAGAACTCAAAGCCATAAGACTCACTGACACTGCAACTGTCATCCCCCTTGCGATCTCCCCACGCAAAACCGTTCGGGTATTTCGAGAAGTCATTTCCGTATTCGGCGCACCTCGAGAAATCGAGGTTGTAGTAGATGTCTATGTCCATGTCTTCACCGGCCACTATCGGATCCGTCCAATCGAGGCTGGGGGTGACAGACCAGGCGCTATGGTTGCCGGGGTCGGACCAGAACCAGACGCCTGTCTGCCCCGTGCTCTCGTCGGCGACGAAGTGATAGGTGGCAGGGTCCGACCAGTCCGGGTTCGGCTTCCCACTGTCGCTCACCACACCGCCGTTCCACCTGTCCGCATCCATCATGAAAGCTGGGCCGCCTGTCGCGAGTACCGCCGGCGGTGCCGAGCCATAAACGACATTGATGGTCTGTGTAGGATCGTCGGGATCGCTGACGTCGGTCGAGCTCACGGTCGCCGGCTGGCTCGTGATGGTGTTGCCGCTCGAATCGATCAGGTCGTACGTCCCCGGGGGCAGGTTGTCAAAGTAGTAGTGAATCACGGACCAAGTGTCCTCCAGGTCGAGCTCCCACGATCCGGACCTCCTGGTCCAGTTATCGTACTCGAGTAGTTGTTGTTGCTCTGAGAGCCACTGGGCAGGCAGGTTGCTAGTGTCCGAAGCCGCAACGACTGCTCCCCCACCGTGAGGACGCGCCCTGACGAAATTCGCGGGAACCGTCCCGAGTCCCACTTTGTCCTGAGTCGCGAACACCTGGCCGGCCAGTCCATAGTTAACCGCCGTAACGCGGTCATCGGCCGGAACAGCGGTCCCTTCGCCCCTTGCCATCCTCACCAGAATGTTCGCCCGTTCGAGCACTTCTCCGGCATCCTTCGGCAACTGAATCAGCTCCTGGTGCTGCCTGTCATTCGGTGTTGTCGCCTGACTCAGGACCACCTGCTCCACGCATGTGAGAAACATCTCCGTCTCTTGTTCGATGCAAGGCTTGTAATATTTGTCGACATATTCCTGGCTGGTCCCGTAATGGGCAGGATCATAGTCGCGCGCGTTGCACACCTCCATCATCCCCATCACCTGGTAGATCCAGGCGTTGCGGAAAAGGCTTTCGAGGTTGTTCTCATATGCCTCGAGGAGGCTTACGCCCGTGTAGCTGTCCCCCACCCTTACCGTCGAGCGCGAGCGGGCGGGGACGTTGA
>CAZAIS010000225.1:0-5073 GCA_964485255.1 uncultured Acidimicrobiales bacterium
TTATTCGAGGGGCATGCACGTGCAGGCGTTCCCGTTCTTCGGTGCGGAGCGCCGCGGCGCGCCGGTCAAGGCGTTCGTGAGGGTGGACGACGAACCGATCTACCTGCGAAGCCAGGTGTACGAGCCGGACCTGTTGGTGGTCATGAGCATCGATCTCATTGGAGCGGCCCTCCAGGAGGGGCTCAAACCCGGCGGCGAGCTGCTCATCAACGCGGGCGGCGAACTCTCGGAGCGCCTGGCCGCGAGGTTCGAGCGGGTGATCCATTACATAGACGCTACGGGGATAGCCCTGGACCTCGGCCTCGAGATCGACGGGATGCCGATGGTCAACCTGCCCCTGTTCGGCGCGATCGCGGTACGGTCCGCGACGGCCGGCCTGGACGAGGTCCTGGAGGTGGTGGGGGACATCGCCGCCGGCAGGGGTAACCGCGACGCTTACATCACCGCCGCGAAGCGGGGGTTCGGCGAGACACAGCTCGCAGGCACTGAACAAGCGAAGGCGCGATAGGAGCGGGGCCGTTTTGGAGCCCGGGTGCTCAATGGATGAGGAAAGAGAAGAAGTCGGATACATGACGTCGATGTCGAGGCCGGTCAAAGGCTGCGCCGGCGACACCGGCGAGTGGCGGGTCTTTCGTCCCGTGAAGGACGAAGAGAAGTGCAACGAGTGCCTCCTGTGCTGGATATTCTGCCCCGAGGCGACAATCGACAAGGACACCCTCGAGATCGATTACCAGTACTGCAAGGGTTGCGGGATATGCGCCGTCGAGTGTCCGACGGGAGCGATCGTGATGGTTAAGGAGGACAAGCGGTGAGGTTCCTCGAGACTGGAAATCACCTCGTCGCCCTCGCAGCCGAGGCCGCGTCCGTCGAGGTCGTGTCGGCTTATCCCATTACTCCTCAGACGCAGATAATCGAGAAGATCGCGGACCTGATCGCGAGCGGTGACATGGACGCCGAGTATATCCCGGTCGAATCGGAGCACAGCGCCTGCGCCGCGCTGGTGTCGGCATCCCTCACCGGGGCGAGGGCGTTTTCGGCGACGAGCTCGCACGGCCTGGCCTACATGCACGAGATGCTGCATTACGCGGCGGGCATCAGGGTGCCGGTGGTAATGGCGAACGTCAACCGTTCCCTGGGCCCGGGATGGAACATATGGTGCGACCACCAGGACTCCATCAGCCAGCGCGACACCGGCTGGATGCAGGTTTACGTCACCAGTCACCAGGAGGCGGTGGACACGGTCATCCAGGCGTTCCGGATCACCGAGGACAGGTCGGTGCTGGTGCCGCTGATGCTGAACCTGGACGCGTTCGTACTCTCGCACACCTTCATGGACGCGGAGGTCCCGTCGCGCGGAGAGGTGGCGGCCTACCTGCCTCCATACAAGCCGTTGTGGAGACTGGACACCCGCAAGCCGGTAACACACGGGTCGGTGGTATACCCGGTCGATTTCAGCGAGACCCGGGAGTCCATGGCGAACGGGCAGCGCAACGCACGGGACGTCATCAGGCGGGCCGCCTCCGAGTTCAAGGAGGTCTTCGGCCGCTGGCACGGTGAGCTGGTGGACACATACCGGCTGGACGGCGCCCGCTTCGTGATAGTGGCGATGGGCAGTATCGCCGCCGAGAGCAAGGTCGCCGTGGACTCGCTTCGCGCGCAAGGGCAGGAAGTCGGCCTTCTGAGGGTGCGGTTCTTCCGGCCGTTCCCCACCGAGGAGCTCAGGGAGTTGTGCGCGGGACGCGAGGGGCTGCTGATCATAGATCGCGACGTCTCCTACGGAAACGAGGGCGCGCTTTTTACCGAGGTCAAGAGCGCGCTCTACGGGAAAGTCGACGTGCCCGCGCGAAACGTCATCATGGGGATCGGCGGCAGGGATGTAACCCACGACATCATAGAGAAAATGGTATCGAGCGCCCGCGAGGGCGGCCTGGGCGAGGTTACCTGGGGCGACTCGCGGCTCAGCCGGAGCCACGAGATCACCCGCGAGGTGCTCCGCGAGTTCGGCGAACTTCTTGACTGAGACCGGCGCCTGGAGCGCCCGGCCGCGAAAGGCATGGAAGAAAGATGGTTAGATTCAAAGACCTGAGTGCGGAGGAGCTGTTTCTGGCAGGAAGCACGGCTTGCCAGGGATGCCCTTCGAGCCTCGCGCTGAGGATTGCCTTCAAGGCGCTGGGGAAGAACACGATTCTCATCGTCGTGGCGTCCTGCACCTCCGTGCTCCAGGGGTCATATCCACTCTCGGCCATCAACCTGCCGCTGATGAACGTCGCGTTCGCCACCGGCGGCGCCAGCGCGTCGGGGGTCGTGTCCGGCGTCAGAGCGCTGCACAAGCGGGGAGAGCTCGAGGAGATGCCAACGGTTCTGGTATGGGCGGGAGACGGGGGGACCTACGACATAGGCATACAGTCCCTTTCCGGCGCGGCGGAGCGCGAAACGAACTTCATCTATGTCTGCTACAACAACGAGATGTACTCTAACACCGGTACGCAGAGGAGCGGCGCGACACCGCTCGGCGCGTGGACGACCACGACCCCGGGCGGAAAAGTGCAGCAGCGGAAGGACATCGCCCAGATAATGATCGCTCACCGTATCCCCTACGTGGCCACCGCCTCGTTGGCTTACCCGCTGGATTTCTACCAGAAGATGACGAAAGCGAAGTCGATAGAGGGGACCAAGTACATCGAGTTGCTGGCGCCCTGCCCGCCGGGCTGGAAGTTTCCATCGAGTCAGATGATCGAGGTCAGCCGGATGGCCGTCCAGAGCGGCATGTGGCTCCTGTACGAGCACGAGGAAGGCGAGACCAGGTTCACGGCGGCTACCAAGCGAATCATCGAAGGCAAAGTCAAGAAGAAGCCCGTCAAGGACTACCTCGAAATCCAGGGCCGGTTCAAGCAGGTTCTCGCCTCTGCCGAGGGGCGGGAGGCGGAGGACGCCCTCGAGAGAGAGGTCTCGGAGTCGATAAGGCGGCTCCAGGGCTGGGTCCCGGAGTACATCTGATGCGGTCCGGCGCCGGTGGCGTTTATGCGCCGGCCTCTTTCTGTTAAGCTTTTAACCCATAGCCGGTGTAGCTCAGTCGGTAGAGCGGCTCACTCGTAATGAGCAGGTCAGCGGTTCGAATCCGCTCGCCGGCTCCAGATCCAACAAGCTGTGCGAGGCCTGCTCCCTGGAACCGGTTGCCCGACATCCGTTTATCAACGGCGCGCGCCGCGCCGGCCGTCACGCGTCTTTCCCCGGCTGATTGCCGGTAATCGAGGCTATAAAGATTCTGCCCACCGGGTGCCGAAGCATCAAAAGCGAGCGGGTTGCAGGCCAGCAGAGCAAGGCGTACGATTCAAGCTGCCATCAATTCCGTCCTACAGAGGTTGAGGCTATTGCAGCAAGAGAAAGCGGACCAGGCACCCCCGGCGGCGCCGGCCGGAGAACATTCGGCGCAAGCGCTTTCCTCCGGCGGCGAGGTCTCGGAGCTCGGGCTCACACGTGCCAGGCTCGAGCGCATGGAGGTCCTGTACTCAGCCCTGAGCAAGGGAAGCGAGGCGACCGTACGGGCCCGTGAGCCGCAGGAGCTGTACACGGGCGTGTGCCGGGTGCTGGTGGAGTGCGGGCTCGCCCGGATGGCGTGGGTCGGGATGGTCGTACCGGGCAGCCAGGTCGTCCAGCCCGTCGCACACCACGGGGAGGGACAGGAGTTCCTCAGGGGGACCAGGCATTCCGCCCTGGAGATTCCCGAGGGACTGGGTCCCACCGGCACCGCGATACGCGAGGGCCGGACCGACATCTGCCGCGACATCGAAAGCGACGTTCGAATGTCGCCTTGGCGGTCGGAAGCGCGCGCAAACGGCTTCGGCTCGTGTGCCGCTTTCCCGCTGAAGCTGGAGGAGCAGGTAGTCGGAGCCCTGACCCTCTTCGGCGCGGAACCGGACGCTTTCGACGACCAGCTCACCGGTCTTGTGGGGTCGCTGGCAGAGGACATGTCGTTCGCGATCGAGTCCATCGAGCAAGAAGGCCGGAGGAAGAGGGCGGAGGAGACGCTCCGGCGGAGCGAGCAGTACTACCGCGCCCTGATAGAGAACGCCCAGGACATCATCACGGTTCTCAGCTCGACCGGAGTCGTGACGTACATGAGCCCTGCCGTCGAGCGCCAGCTCGGCTACAAGCGCTCGGAGCTGCGCGACCGCAACGTGTTCGATTTCCTGCACCCGGACGACCGGTCGAGAATGGCGGATGCCCTCAAGGAGGTCGTCGATACCCCGGGGGACACCCGCAACGTCGAGGCCCGGGCCCGCCACAAGGACGGCTCCTACCGCTACCTGGACATAGCCGGCATGAGCTTCTTGGACGAGGCCGGGGCCGCGGGCGTGGTCGTCAACTCCAGGGATGTTACCGAGAGGAAGGCCGTCGAGGAAGCACAGAGGAGTGACAGGGATTTCATATCCACGGTAATAGACACGACTGCCGCTGTAGTGGTCGTCTGCGATTTCCAGGGGCGGATCATCCTGTTCAACAGCACGGCCGAGCAGGCGTCGGGCTACCCGGCTCAGGAGGTAAGGGGAAGGATCGCGGAGTTCCTGATACCCGAGGAAGAGCTGGCGGAGACGAGGAGAGCCTTCGGCAGGCTCGTAAAGGGCGACACCTCCTTCAAGAACGTTGAGACTTTCTGGGTCACCAAGCACGGGGCCAGGAGGCTCATCTCATGGGTCAACACCGTGATGGAGGAGAGCCATACCTCCGATGGTTTCGTGATCTGCACGGGCATAGACATCACGGAGCAGCGCCAGGCGGAGCAGGCACTGAAGGAATCCGAGGAACAGTACAGGACGGTGTTCGAGTCCACCGGCACCGCGATGTGCATCATCGACCGTGACGCGTCGGTCACCTCGATGAACCTGGAGTTCGAGCGCATGACGGGCTACGAGGCCGACGAGGTGAAGGGAAGGCGTCTTTTTACGGATTTCCTTTCCGGTGATGACTCGGAGAGCTTCATGAGTTACCTGAGAGAGACCGGGCGAGGCTCGCGCAGCGTGCCGATACACTTCGAGTGCGACATCAACGACAAGGCCGGCAACACACTGAACG
>CAZAIS010000226.1:0-5039 GCA_964485255.1 uncultured Acidimicrobiales bacterium
TTGCGGGCTTTTTCGCGCTGGAATTCTTCGCGGCGGCTTTCCCGGTTGCGGGCTTCTTCGCCGCCTTCTGTGCCGACTTGCCGACTTCGTCCTTCTCTGGCATATCGTCCTCTCGCCGCGTGTACGCGCCCCTCCGGCGTCAGCCGGTGAGCTTCAGCTCTCTCAGGAGCGGGAACGGGTCGATGATATGGCTCCTGAACCAGCCCTCCGAACCCTCGAGGCCCATGGCCAGCCCGAGCAACTCGGTGAAATAGAGCACGGGCATGGGGTGCGGGACGCTGAATGACAGTTTTCCCGGCTTCTGGCGCATCTCCAGGTTGGCCGTGCACATAGGACAGGCGGTCACTATACAGTTCGCGCCGGCCTCCTCGGCCCTCGTATACAGGTTATTGACGAGCTTCTCCACGATGTCGCTGCGCGACAGCGAAAGACTCCCGCCGCAGCAGTCGGTCTTGTAAGACCAGGGCCGCACCTCGACCCCGAGCGTCTCGAGCAACCTGTCGAGCTCGGTGGGGTTCTCCACGGAGTCGCAGCAGCAGACCTCGGGTGGCCGGACCAGGAGGCAACCGTAGTAAGGAACGGCCTTGAGCCCGGCGAGGCCCTCTCTCAACCAGCGCTTGATCCCGGGCATGCCCACGTCGTTTACGAGCACGTCCAGCAGGTGCCTTATTTCGCCCTCGAACCGCGGGTCGGCACCGAGCGCGGCCTCCACCTGCCGGGCGGTCTTCTCGTCCTCGAGGATGCGCTTCTGCGAAAGCTTCATCCGGGAGTAACAGGCGGCGCAGACCACCATCAAGTCCTTGCCGATGCTCTTCGCGATGGCCAGGTCGCGGCCCGGCAGGGCGACCGAGAGCAGGTCGCACGTCATGTGCGCCGAGGACGCGCCGCAGCAGCTCCAGTCCGGCAGCTCCTCGAGGTCGATTCGCAGCGCCCTGCATACCGCGAGGGTCGAGTCGCCGAACTCCTCGGCCGAGCCCGTCTGCGAGCACCCGGGGAAATACGAAAAGGATAGCCCGCTCATCCGGGTCCGCCTTTCTCCGCCTCGTCAAAGATTCGCCTCACCGAGCGGCGGTCCCTCACCATCCGCGGCACTATCTTGATCTTTCGCCTGGCCATCATGACCGCGCCGAGCCCGAGATCGTCGAATAGCTTACGGCTGAACGCCTTGTACTGGCCGATCAGGACGGGTTCGTTGGTCTTGCCGGTGTACTTGATGCCGTTGAGGAAAGACCTGTGAAAAAGCTTCACCTCGCGCTCGGCGACCGGACCGCCCTTCTCGAGCGCCAGGCGGCGAAGGCCGTCCATGACGGCGGCTATGTCGATCTCGTTGGGGCACCTCGTGGAGCACGTCTCGCAGGAGGCGCACAGCCAGATGGTCGAGCAACCCAGAACGCGCTCTTCCTGGCCGTACTGCACCATCTTCATGATCTCGTGAGGAACCAGGTCCATGGCGAACGCGACGGGGCATCCCGCGGAGCATTTCTTGCACTGGTAGCAGTCCCGGACCTTCTGGCCCGTCCGTGCTTCCAGTTCCTTCTCGAACTCCCTGTTGACCCCGGTTATCATGCTCTCACTTCCGTCATGGATATCACTTGTGACTGGTTAGTCATAAGCAATCGCCCGTGGCCGTGTCAAGTATCGGGCCTTCCACCCGGACGCCTAGAGGTTACCATATGCCGCCCGTATCCGTTGCCCGATAGCCCGCCGGCGCGGCGCGTGTCGCGGCTCCGAGTGCCGCCTCCTCGCGCCGTCCGGCAGGTTTCGGCAGGGTGGCGCGTGACACGGGCCCTGTCGCGCACCCGGACGTCCATCCCTCGATGGCGCCCGGAGGCGGCTCGGGCGGCCGGCGCCGCGGTTCATTTTCGGGCATACAGGCTCGAGCCTCTGGAACGCCGATTCGACACATGCGGCCTTCGAGGAGCGCCGTGCTTCTTGTGCTATATTAATCTCGTCATGGGCCGGTTCAGGGACGACCTCTCGATGAGAAAAATGGTGGCACTTGCTCTGTGAAAACTGCAACCGGCGCCCGGCGTCGATGAAGATGACGGTCCGGAACGCCGCGGGCGAGAATCGCATGATAATGCTGTGCGGCATGTGCGCGTACCGTTTCACCAACGTGCTCCCGGCGCAGGCGCCGTCGCGCGGTCTCGGCTCGGCGGGCAACCTCGCTCCCGAGCTTTTCACCGAGGCACACTTCCCGACCCAGCGCTTCGGGACCTTCCAGGGATACTCCATCTCCACTCAACAGGCGCTTGCCAACGCGGAGAACATGACCCGCGGCCTGGGGATATCCATGATAGGCACGTTCCAGTTGCTGATGGGAATCTGCGCACTCAATCACCCTTTGAGGCGGGTTCTCGAGCGGTACGGCGTCACTTACGGCACGCTCGCCGCGGCCCAGAAGAAAGCACTGGACGCCGGGACGCTCAAGGCCGGGGGACCCGTGGCGCCGGGCGGCACGGTGCGGATGCAGCCCAATCTGCTCACCGTCCTCGAGATGGCCCAGACGGAAGCGGTGGGCATGTCGTCGAGTTTCGTGGAGCCGGAGCACGTGATGCTGGCCATGATCGAGCTGCCCCAGGTCAGCTCCACCCGCTGGCTGACGCAGTTTGGTGTAAACCTCGACTCCCTCAGGAGCGACATGCTGAAGGCCCTCTCGGACGCGGCGCAATCGGGAACCGTGACTGAAGCCACTATCGGGGAACAACTGGGAGGCATCAGCCTTCCCGCTGAGGGCCGGCCCGACAACGCACGCGATACCGACGCCCTCGCCAAGTTCTCCCGCGACCTCACGGCGATGGCCGAGCAGGGAAAGCTGATGCCGGTCGTCGGGCGCGACGTGGAGCTGAACCGGGTCAAGATGATCCTTTCCCGCATGCAGAAGAACAACCCCATACTGCTCGGTGAGCCCGGCGTGGGCAAGGTCGCGATCGTGGAGGCCCTTGCCCAGGAGATCGCCTCCGGCCAGGTGCCGGCGCGCCTCCGCGGCTGCCGGATCTACGAGGTGGACCTCGCTTCGATCGTCGCCGGGACCCAGATGCGAGGGGAGTTCGAGCAGAGGATAAAAGACCTCCTCAACCAGGTCGAGAAGATTGGCCCAGGAGCGATCCTCTTCATGGACGAGAGCCATACTCTCGTGGGCACCGGCGCGAGCGAAGGCAGCCTCGACGCCGCAAACCTGCTCAAGCCCGCCCTGGCCCGGGGGCAGCTCCACATGATCGGTGCCACGACCAAGGCCGAGTACCAGAAGTACTTCGAGAAGGACCCCGCCCTCTCGCGCCGCTTCCAGCCGGTGTTGGTCGGGGAGCCCACCACCGAAGTGGCCATAGAGATGATAAAGGAGATGCTACCGCGCTTCGAGAAGCACCACGGCGTAACGGTCTCCTCCGAGGCCGTCACCGCCGCCGTGACTCTTTCCGGCCAGTACATCACGGACAGGTTCCTGCCCGACAAGGCCATCGACCTCATCGATGAGGCATGCAGCGCCGTGGCGATCGCCAACGAGACGGACCGGGAGGGCCGGGCCGTCATCGCCGAGGACGTGGCGAGCGTGATCTCCGCGACAACGGGAATACCCCTCAACAAGATGATCGAGCCCGAGAAGAAGCGCCTTCTCCAGATGGAGGAGATCCTTCACGAGAGGCTCATCAACCAGGAGGAGGCGGTGAAGGCGGTGAGCGACGTGGTCAAGCGCAGCCGCGCCGGGCTGAAGGACCCCAACAAGCCCAACGGCTCTTTCATCTTCGCGGGGCCCACCGGGGTCGGCAAGACCGAGCTCGCGCGCTCGCTCGCCGAGTTCCTCTTCGACGACGAGGACGCGCTCATCAGGATCGACATGTCCGAGTACATGGAGAAGGAGTCGGTCTCGCGGCTCATCGGGGCTTCTCCCGGATACGTGGGTTACGAGGAGGGCGGGCATCTCACCGAGAAGGTGCGGTTCAGGCCTTACTCTGTCGTCCTCTTCGACGAGATGGAGAAGGCGAACCCGCAGGTGCTGAACGTGCTCCTCCAGGTGGCGGACGCGGGGCGCCTTACCGATGGGAAAGGGCGGTCCGTCAACTTCAAGAACACCATAGTCATACTGACCACGAACGTCGGGGCGGACCTGTTCTACGGGGGCGACGCCGCTGAGATGTCGCCCGAGCGGCTCAAGACGCGCGTGACCGACATGCTGGTCTCAGCCACTTCCCCCGAGCTCGTCAACCGCATGGACGCCGTGATAGTTTTCACCTCTCTAACCCGGGAGCAGGTCCGCGAGGTCATAAGACTCCAGGTGAAGTCGCTGGGCAAGAGGCTGGGGGACCAGGACATCTCAATAGAGGTCACCGACACCGCCCTCGCCTACCTCGCCGAGGCGGGCTATGACCCCAAGATGGGGGCGCGCCCGGCGAAGAGGCTCATACAGAACGAGATAATGTCTCCGCTTTCCGACATGATCCTGAGCGACGAGCTCAAGCAGGGGGGCACCGCCCGGGTCGGCTTCGAGTCCGGCGCCCTGAAGATAAGCGCGGTTTGATCAGTCGATCATTATCCCGCCGTCGGCGATTATCGTCTGCCCCGTTACGTAGGTCCCGCTCTCCGCGAGGAAGCCGACGAGTTCCGCGATCTCTTCCGGCCTTGCCAAGCGCCGCATCGGTATCCGCGGGAGGACCCTGTCGAAGTGCTCGGGCGGCCAGTCGGCTATCATCTCCGTCTCGACGTAGCCCGGGGCGACGCCGTTGACTCTTATGCCGTAGCGGGCGACCTCCCGGGCCAGGCATACCGTCAGGCCGTTCAGCCCGGACTTGGCCGCCGCGTACGCGGTCGCGCCCCGCATGCCTATCATCCCGATGATCGAGGACACGTTGACTATCGAGCCTCCCGCTTTGCGCCTGACCATGTCCGCCACCGCGAACCTGCTGGTGTAGAAACAGCTCATCAGGTCGATCCCGATCGTCCCCATCAGCGCCGCCTCGTCAAGGTCCTCGATGTCGGTGTGATGGATCACGCCGGCGTTGTTGACCAGCACGTCCACGCCCCCGAGCTCTTCCACGCATGCT
>CAZAIS010000227.1:0-1194 GCA_964485255.1 uncultured Acidimicrobiales bacterium
TCTCGAGATCGATCGCGCAGAAACCGGCCTCGAGGAGACGTGCCGCCCTCCCGGCGCCCGATGTTTCTACCCCGCTCTTATCGCGAGTCAATTCTTTCTCCCATCGACGGTTCCTCGACTGATTTTAACTCCTGACACCCACGCCCGCGCGTCCGGTTCCGGTCCGTCACTCCGCCGCCCGGGTCGCTTAGTCCTCTTCGGCCGTGGCGCCCTCGGCCGCGGCTCCCCTATTCGACCTGACGGGAAGCTCGGTGATCACCATGCCCGCGAGGATGAGGGCGCAACCTACCCACCCCCTCCACGTCAGGCGCTCCGACAGCAGGATCATCCCGAACACCAGGGAGAACACGGGCTCCATTATCAGCACCATCGACGTGCGCGAGGGGCTGAGCACGCGCTGGGCGTAACCCTGCACGTAGAAAGCCAGGGCGGACGCCAGCAGCCCGCAGACGACGACCGACATCCACACGTACGCGGTATCGGGCGGCTTCACGGTCTCGAACACCAGCGCGGCGCCCGTGTTCAGCACGAACAGCACGCCCATCTGTACGAGGGTAAGCAGCGAGAGGTCGTACTTCTTGGCGTATCCGTCCAGCAGTATGATGTGCACGGAGTAGGTAAACGCGCACACCAGCACCAGCGCGTCGCCGACGTTGATGCTCAAGGAGGGCGTCAGCGACAGGAACGCGAGCCCTGCCAGTGCGACCGCGACCGCGATGACGGCCCTCGGTGTCTGCCTGTGCCCGAGCAACCCCCACGCCAGCAGCGGCGTGAACACGATGAAGAGCCCGGTGATGAACCCGGCGTTCCCCGCCGTCGTGTACTTCAGCCCGAAGGTCTGGAAAGCGTAGGAAGAGAAGAGGAGCGCTCCCAGGGCCGCCCCGGCCCCGAGAAGCCGCGGGTTCATTCTCCGGTAGCGCGGAATGGACAGCACCGCCATGCCGGCGAAGGCTATCGCGAACCGCCAGGCCAGGAAGGTGAACGGCTGGAGCTCCTTGAGGCTGTTCTTGGTGAAGACGAAGGTGAGGCCCCAGATGACCGTCACCCCGATGAGCGCGAGCTCCGCGAGCCTCTTCCCGCCGAATATGACTCGATCTTTTTCCATGCCGTCAGACTCCGTCGACGTCCCTGCTGCAACCGTATCCTTATACCACAAACGCTCGAGCCTTCTTCCCCCGCGCTCGCGTGCGGCGA
>CAZAIS010000227.1:1294-5035 GCA_964485255.1 uncultured Acidimicrobiales bacterium
CTTCTTCCCCCGCGCTCGCGTGCGGCGATTAGCCCAAAGCCACGAGCCGGGGCCGGCCGGCGGCTCGAGGCGGGCCGGGCCCGGCGCCTGGATCGCCTCGGGGCTGACAGATTATCCCGTACTTGTTGCTACGCGGTTCACCGAGCGAATATAATGCGTCTGTGTCTTGGTGG
This sequence comes from uncultured Acidimicrobiales bacterium, assembly GCA_964485255.1. Classification (GTDB taxonomy): domain Bacteria; phylum Actinomycetota; class Geothermincolia; order Fen-727; family Anoxymicrobiaceae; genus CAZEJS01. The sequence continues at coordinate 1,468 of CAZAIS010000227.1, forward strand.
GGCCTGCCTCGGCAGGCCCGCGCCGTGTAGCGACCAACCGGGGAAAAGGAGGCAGTATGGAGAGGTCCAGATTGGTGAAAGCCGCCCTGAGCCTGTTGCTGGTGGCGCTGGTGGCGGTACCGGTTGTGGCAGCCGGGTGCGGCAGCAGCGGACTCACGTTGACGTCGGGCAAGCTCACGATGGGCAGCGACACTTCCTATCCGCCGTTCGAGAGCATGGAAGGCACCACGCCGGTAGGCTTCGACGTGGAGCTCGCCGGGGTGATAGCCGAGCAGATGGGCCTCGAGCTCGAGGTCATATCCACCGCGTGGGATGGAATCATCCCGGGGCTCAAGACCAACAAGTACGACATCATCATGTCGGCGATGACGATCACCCCCGAGCGCAAGAAGGAGATCAACTTCTCTGACCCCTACATCGACAGCGACCAGTCCATCGCCGTGACCAACGATTCCAAGATCAAGACCGAGGAGGACCTGAAGGACAAGGTGGTCGGCGTCCAGATCGACACGACCGGCCAGACCAAGGCCGAGGAGATCCAGCCCAAGGTCGGGATCAAGGAGATCCAGAAGTTCGACACCATCCTGGTGGCCTTCGAGGCCCTCGAGCAGGGCAAGGTGGAAGCGATAATCAACGACTATCCGGTGAACATGTACGTTAGCAAGAAGCGTGGCAAGACCAAGGTGGTCACCAAGATCAAGACCAACGAGCAGTACGGCATCGGCGTGAACAAGAAGAACACCGAGTTGCTCGACAAGATCAACGAAGCCCTGAAGAAGGTCAAGGAAGAAGGCAAGTACGCGAACATCTACAAGCAGTGGTTCGGCAGCGCACCCCCGGCAAGCCAGTAACCCGTAACCGGAGCATCTAGGCAGCAAGGCAGTGGCGGGCCTGCGTCCCTGAAGGATGCAGGCCCGTTTTTCTGGCGGCGGCGCGGGTCCGCCCCGGAAGGACCTACGTGGAAGGCACCAGGCAAGAACTCGAGGCCATGAACGTCTCCGAGTTCGAGAAACCGGACATAAGCGGATGGGCCAAGGCTTCCCTGGTAATGGGAATCCTCGGGTTGACCGTCCTCCCCGTGATCGGCGGGGTCCTGGCGATCGTCTTCGCGCGCGTCGCCAAGAACAGGATACTTCACAGCGACCTGGGGGGTGACGGGCTCGCCACCGCCGGGCAGACCCTGGGTATCATCAGCCTGCTGATCGCGGGCCTCGCGATTTTCGTGTTCTTCATGCAGGACAGGCTCAGGGAATTCGCAAAGGACTTCTTCGACTGGGAGACGATCAAGTACGCCCTGCCCAAGCTCGCCCAGGGCTTTCTCCGCACCCTCGAGGTGGCCTTCATCTCGGAGTTCTTCATCCTGATCTTCGGGCTGCTGGTAGCGATGCTGCGGCTCTCCAAGTTCAAGGTGTTCCGTTTTATAGCCGTCGTGTACATCGACGTGATCCGGGGCCTGCCGCTCATCCTCCAGATATTCATCATCTACTTCGGCTTGAGCTACCTGGGATTGAACTTCAGCCGTCTGCAGGCCGGGATCGTCTCGCTCACGGTATGCTACTCGGCATACGAGGCGGAAATCTACCGGTCGGGGATCGAATCGATACACAAGGGCCAGATGGAAGCCTCGCGTTCCCTGGGGATGACCTACCTGCAGTCCATGCGATACGTCGTGCTGCCCCAGGCCATACGCCGGGTGATCCCCCCGCTCTCCAACGAGTTCGTCATGCTGACCAAGGACACCGCCCTGCTTGCTTTCATCGGCTACGCCGAAGTGTTCCAGGTCGGAAAGGAGATCATGGGCAAGATGGCGAACGTTACCCCTCTCGTGGGTGTGGCGTTTTTCTTCCTGCTCGTCACGCTCCCCATGATGCGCGGAGTACAGTACCTCGAGAAGCGATTGGCCAAAGGAGACTGACACGGCCGGATCGGGACAGAAGAACTGGAATGAAACAGTAGCGTGGGGACCCTCAGAGCCCCTGATCAACATAGTCGGGCTTCATAAGAAGTTCGGTGACTTCGAGGCCCTGCGCGGCATCGACCTGGAGGTCATGCAGTCCCAGGTCGTGGTGGTCGTGGGCCCCAGCGGGTCCGGGAAGAGCACGATGCTTCGGTGTGTCAACGGGCTGGAGCTTGCTACCCGAGGCCACATCTATATCGAGGGCATCGACGTTACGCACAGGGCCACCGACATCAACAAGGTGCGCGAAAAGGTGGGCATGGTCTTCCAGAGCTTCAACCTGTTCCCCCACCTCACCGCTTTGAAAAACGTCACCCTGGCCCCGCTCAAGGTGAAGAAGATGTCGCAGGAGCAGGCCACGGAGACGGCCATGGAGCGCCTGGAGGAAGTGGGCCTCGCGGACAAGGCCGACTCCTTTCCCGCGCACCTGTCGGGGGGCCAGCAGCAGCGCGTAGCGATCGCCCGTGCGCTTGCCATGGACCCGGACATCATGCTCTTCGATGAGGTCACCTCCGCCCTGGACCCCGAGCTGGTGAGCGAGGTCCTTGACACCATGAAAAAGCTGGCCTTCAAGGGCATGACGATGATGGTGGTCACCCACGAGATGGGCTTCGCGAAAGAGGTGGGCACGCGCCTGGTCTTCATGGACGAAGGCCTCATTGTCGAGGACGGCGACCCCACCCGGATCTTCAACGACCCCCAGCACCCCCGCACCCGCGACTTCTTCTCCAAAATCCTCTCCCACACCTAAAAGGCGTCGTTCACTTTTTACTTTTTTGTTGACTCTTTGAGTGGGGAGAAGTAAACGGCGTCGTTCACTTTTTATTTTTTGTTTACTTTTTGAGTGGCTTTATCGCCCAAGGGCGGTCGGCAGTGCCTGCCGGGACCGGGGGCGCCGCCATTGCCGTGCCCGTTTAGGACCGGCATGCGACCCGCGCCGTCGCCGAACGCGCGGCATCGTGTGTTCCCAGGTCGGGTGATAGCTGCCCGAACCTTCTATCCGCCCCCCCCCCGGATTACCCGGCCTCTTTATCGTCCACCCAGCCGCCGAAGAGGTTGCCCTCCGGATCCTGGCAGACGCTGAGCCATCCCCATCCCGGGATGGGCATTTTCTCCGTGATTACGGTCCCGCCCTTCTCCCTGACACGCCGGTTGAAGGCCTCAAGGCCTCCTTCCGCCTGGTAGTAGTTCACGTTCGCCTGCTCCGGCATCTCTTTCTTGCCGATTCCTCCCCCCGGCACCTCGTAGTTACCCGGCTCAGGGAAAACAAGCCAGTACTCTGGGCCTTCTCCTTCATACTTCTCGATCGCCCACCCCATGACGTGCCGGTAGAAATCCACCGATCTTGCGACGTCCTCCGCCGGAATGTCGAAGTGCACTATGTTACCCGCCATCCGCGTTCCCTCCTTCTCATATGCCGTTCTCCCGTTCCGCCCTTCGTCCCCCGGCCGGTGGAAATTCCTTCCGCGGGCGATGCGGGCTTCCCTTTCATAATTTACACTATCTCCATCTTGTATCGCGGGGGTTTGAGTGCAGGAAACGCCATTTTCGTCCCTTACCAACATAGCGCTCGACCTGCTGCAGGATGTCTTCTTCGTGGTGAACCTGCCT
>CAZAIS010000228.1:0-5034 GCA_964485255.1 uncultured Acidimicrobiales bacterium
CCCTACAAGTTCGCCGGCCGGGAAGCGCACCCCGATGACACCGTGATCGAGATCGGAGAAGTCCGCGTGGGATCGGCGCACATCGCCGTCATGGCGGGGCCTTGCGCCGTAGAGAGCGAGGAACAGTTGCTGGACATCGCCAGGCACGTGAAGCGGTGCGGCGCCCAGGTGCTGCGTGGAGGCGCCTACAAGCCGCGCACCTCACCTTACTCGTTCCAGGGGCTCGGTGAGGACGGCCTGAAATTCCTGGCCGAGGCAAGGGAAGCGACCGGCCTGCCCGTCATAACCGAGATTACCGATCCCAGGAACATCGAGGCTGTCTGCAGGTACGCCGATATCCTCCAGGTCGGCGCGAGAAACATGCAGAACTTCGTCCTTCTCACCGAGGTCGGCAGGAGCGGCCATCCGGTGATGCTCAAGCGGGGCGCAAGCTCTACGGTCAAGGACCTGCTGCTCGCCGCGGAATACGTCATAATCGAGGGCAACCGGGAGGTGATCCTCTGCGAGAGGGGCATCACAACCTTCGAGACCTACACTCGCAACACCCTCGACCTGTCCGCCGTTCCCGCGATCAAGCAGATCTCCCATCTCCCGGTAATCGTGGACCCGTCGCATGCCACCGGTCGCAACCACCTGGTGGAGCCCATGGCGCTCGCCGCTATAGCGGCGGGAGCGGACGGAATAATGGTTGAGGTGCACAACGACCCCGACTCCGCCCTGTGTGACGGTCCCCAGTCGCTCACCTTCGACCAGTTCAGAGGAATGATGGACAAGCTCCGCGCCATAGCCCCGATTGTCGGCAGGGAGCTCTAGGGCTCAGCGCCGCTCCCGGAGAGCCCCGAGGACCGCTTCGAGGTCGCCTGGAAGGTCGCAACCGAGGTCCAGCGCATCGCCCGAAACGGGGTGCTCGAAGTGCAGCTTGCGCGCGTGAAGAAACTGACGCTCGAGGCCCAGCCTTCGGGCGGCTTTCCCCCTGGAATACTCGGGATCTCCGGCCACCGGGTGACCCACGTGCGAGAAATGGACCCTGATCTGGTGAGTCCTGCCGGTCTGCAGCGTGACGTCCACAAGAGTGAATTCGTCCCCGAAGCGCTCCAGAACCTCGAATTCGGACACCGCTCGTCTCCCGGCGTAGCGGTCCACCGCCATCCTCTTGCGGTTGCCCCTGCTCCTCCCCATGGGAGCGTCAATGGTCCCGGCGCGCGCGGCCATTGATCCGACGACGAGGGCGAGGTAAACACGCTGGACCTCGCGGTTTTTCATCATCTCAACCAGGGCATCGTAGGACTCTTTGCTCCTGGCCACCGCTACAAGGCCGGAGGTCCCCCGGTCCAGGCGGTGGACGATGCCGGGCCGGCCCCTGCCTCCCACGCCGGCGATCTCGGGATACCGTGCCAGAAGGGCGTTGAGAAGGGTCCCTGTCGAATGCCCGGGCCCTGGATACATGACCATGTCGGCCGGCTTGTTGACCACCACCACGTGGGGGTCCTCGTGCACTATCGTAAGCGGGATCCGCTCGGGCTCAAGTTCCCCCTGGTCGAGTTCGGGGACCTCCCAGGTTACGCTCTCGCCCGCGGCCATCACGTGGTTCTTTCTGGCGGGCTTACCGTCCACGCCGGCCAATCCCTCCGCGATGATCTTCTGGGCCCTGCTTCGGGATATCCCGGCGCGTGCCGCTATGAAAACATCGAGGCGATCTCCGGCCTCGGACGGCCCCGATCGGGCGTTACCTCTCCGAGGCGTCAAAAGGTCTCGCTCCCGGATGCAGGAAGCAGCCGGTAGCGGAACAGGAGCACGACGGCGGCCACCACCATCATCGCGAGGCTCATTATCTGGAAAGCGAGCCCGGCGTTCGCGGTCGAGTGCTCCCTGAAGAACTCCATCGCGAACCTGATGCCCCCGTATCCAAGCGCGAAAATCCAGAACTCGGTCCCGTCACGCGCGAAGTCGTCCCGCTTCCACCACAGAAAAGCGAACAGGGCGAGGTCGAGGATTAGCTCGTAGATTTGCGTGGGGTGCCTCGCCCCGACTATCCCGCTCGAGGCAGGATAGGTTATGCCCCAGGGCAGGCCGGTGGGCTTCCCGTAGCAGCACCCCTTGAGCAGGCATCCGATCCTGCCTATGGCGAGAGCGAGGGGGACGCATAGCCCGGCAAGGTCCATGATCGTCCAGAACCGGACCTTTCTCCACCTTCCGACAAGGATTACCAGAGCCAGCCCCAGGAACAGGCCGCCGTAGAACACGAGTCCGTCCATGTTTATTTTGAGTATCTCGCCCGCGTGCTTCGAGTAGTAAGACCAGTGCCCGATCACGTAGAAGAGCCTCGATCCGACTATTCCTCCGACGACGGCGGCCAGCACGAAGTCCAGGACGATGTCGGCGTTCTCGTACTGTTGAACGTAACGGTACCGCGCCACCAGCGTCGCGACGATGAAGCCCATGGCGAGCATGACCCCGTAGGAATAGACCGTAAGTCCGCCGATACGGAACATCTGCTCGTGCAAGACTCAAGCACCTCCCTTTCGTCCGTCCCCGGCCGAGTCCTCGCGCCACACCTCGGCGGCGGTTACTACGAGTACGATGATAACACCCGCTAATATGGCGAGATCGGCCACGTTAAACACCGGCCACCACCCGAGGTCGAAAAAATCGATTACCTTACCGCGCGCCAGCCTGTCGATCAGGTTGTTCCCGAGAGCTCCACCCAGGATCAGCCCCAAGCCTACGAACGTCAGCGTGCTGTTCCTCTTTCTGAAGACGTAGAACCAGGCAAGCGTCATCAGTATTATGAACGCAGCCACCACGAAGACAAGCGTATTCCGTCCGCTCATGAGACCGAAAGCGGCGCCCGTGTTGTAGGTCTGCCTGAGGTCCAGGACGTGAGGAATGAGGGTGACGGCTTCACCCGGACTGGTGTAGGCCACCACCAGCACCTTCGAGACCTGGTCCACGATTATTACCGCCGCCGCGGTACCCGCGAATATGATCGTGTTTCGCGCGGTTCTGGATAGCCCCTCGAATGACAAGAGTTACCGCCCCATCGCCTCCAGCGCCAGGACGCAGCGGCCGCATATGCCGGGCATTTCCGCGTGCTTCCCGACACTGGGGCTGTAGTTCCAGCACCGCTGGCACTTGTCGCCCTCCGCCCGGCGTACCCGCACCTCGACGTCACCCTCGCAACTGCGCGCGCCTTCATGCGTCAGCAAATCAGAGACTGTCGCACTGGAGACGATCAGGAACGCCGGTAGCAGATCCAGTGCTCCCTCGAGCGCCGCGAGCTTCTCGCCGGAAGCGAAGATGTGTACGCCCGCCTCCAGGCTGGTCCCGATGACCCCGGCCTGTCGTTCCTCCTCTATCCTCCGGTACACATCCTCGCGCACGCCTAGAAGCAGGTCCCACTTCGCCTCCAGCGCCTGGTCCACCACGGACGGGTCGCTCTCGGGCCACCCGGTGAGGTGTATGCTGTCGGCATCCCTCGACCCCTCTGGCAAAGCGAGGTATGCTTCTTCCGCCGTGTATGCGAGGATAGGGGCGACCATCGCGGTCAGCTTGCCGTTTATCTCGAACAGCACCGTCTGCGCCGATCGCCTGGCCCTCGAATCGGCGGGGAACGTGTAGAGGCGGTCCTTGAGGATGTCCAGGTACAGAGAGCTCAAGTCCACAGTGCAATAGAGTTGCAGCGCCTGTATTGCCTGGTGAACGAGCCAGCGGTCAAGCAACGATGTGACCCGCGCGACGAGCCCCTGCAGCCTGGAGAGCATCCAACGGTCGATCTCCTCCATCTCACCGACCGGTACCGCGTCTCCGGCGGGGTCGAAGTCGTAGCAGTTCCCGAGAAGGAAACGCAGCGTATTCCTGATCCGACGGTAGGACTCGGTCACTCGTGAGAGTATCTCCCTGGAAACAGGCATATCGCTCGAGTAGTCAGTCGACGCGGTCCACAACCTCAGGATATCCGCCCCGGAATGCTCGTATACGTCCCTTGGGTCTATCGCGTTTCCCAGGGACTTAGACATCTTCCGGCCTTCCCCGTCAACCGTGAAGCCGTGCGTCAGTACCGTTCCGTACGGAGGGGCATCCCGGCTGCCGAGCGCGAGAAGCAGGCTGGACTGAAACCAGCCCCGGTGCTGGTCGCTGCCCTCCGCGTAAAGGTCCGCGGGCCACTTCAGTTCATCACGCCGGGGCAGCACGGCCAGGCTGCTCACCCCCGACTCGAACCACACGTCGAAGATGTCGCTCTCCTTCTCGAACGTGCCGCCGCCGCAGGAGGGGCAGACGGTCCCCCGGGGAAGGAAATCCGCCGGGTCCTTCACGAACCAGGCGTCCGCGCCTTCCTCCGCGATCATGTCCCTGATCGCCACGAGGGTCTCGGGCGTCACCAGCTCTTTTTCACACTGAGCGCAGTAGACTATCGGAAGCGGCACGCCCCAGGCCCTCTGCCGCGATATGCACCAATCGGGCCTGTTCTCGACCATGGAGCCGATACGGTTTATCGTCCAGTCGGGCACCCACTCCACCTTGCTCACCGCGTCCATAGCACTCTCGCGCAGCGTGACGCCGTCCCCGGAATCGTCCAGCGAAACAAACCACTGCGGCGTGGCACGGAAAATCACCGGCTGCTTGCATCTCCAGCAGTGCGGGTACTGGTGCCTCAGGCTCCCCGACGAGAGCAGCAGACCCCGCTCGGCAAGGTCTTCGAGTATCCTCGGGTTCGCGTCGGTAACGCTCAAGCCCGCGAACGGGCCCGCCTCCTCGGTGAAGAGTCCCAGGTCGTCCACCGGCATCGGGCTGGGCAGCTTGTACTCGAGCCCAGTCAGGTAGTCCTCCTGACCGTGCCCGGGAGCCGTATGGACGCAACCACTTCCCTGCTCCAGGGTCACGTAGGGCGCGAGCACTATAACGGAGCCCCAATCAGCCCAGGGGTGAGCGCATCTCAACCCCTCCAGTTCCCCCGCGGCAAACGAATCTCCCATCGTGTAGGATCCAGTGCCCACCTCCGACATTACCCTGTCAACCAAAGGTTCCGCCATGACC
>CAZAIS010000229.1:0-4988 GCA_964485255.1 uncultured Acidimicrobiales bacterium
ACCGGTCAACGGCGCCGGCGGGGGCCGCGAGATGAGGCCGCACGTCCCGGACCCGGAGGACGATCCCGAGCCCGAGGACGATCCCGAGCCCGAGGACGATCCCGAGCCGAACGAGGTCATAACCAAGGAGTTCGTCCTCGAGCCGCTGGAGCGCTTCACCATTGCTCTGGACAAGATCCCGGGTCTCGAGGCCACCGACGTGGCCACGGTCGTTGAGTCCCGGGCCGAGGGCTCCGGCGGGGCCGGGGCGTCCAACGAGGGATGGGGCCCGGTGGTGGTCGAACGCTCGATGTACTTCCTCAAGGGGGACAACGGCGACGGCCACAACACGATCGGGGCAAGCGAGAAGCGCGACTACTGGCTGCTCGCCGAGGGGTACACCGCCGGCAAGTTCGACACCTGGGTGTTGCTCATGAACCCGAACGCCGAGGCCGTCATGGTCAAGGTGCAGTTCATGACCCCTGAGGGCGATGCGATCACCAGGGAGTACGAGGTCCTGGGCATGAGCCGGATGACCATCCCGATCGACGAGATCGACGAGCTCGAGAGCACGGAGGTGTCCACGAAGATATGGGCTAACGCGTGGTCCTCCGGGCGCAGGGCCGACTGCTCGATCGGCATCGTCGCGGAGAGGGCCATGTACTTCGAGTACAACGGTATCGTGGGCGGGCACTGCTCGCTCGGCGTCGGCGAGTACTGACGGATCCGGCTTCCTGGTCTCGACCGACCGCAATGGAAAGGGGCCCCCGTGAAGGCGCGGGGGTCCCTGGCCTTTTGCGGGGCGTGAGCATCGTCCGCCCGGTCAGGGACCGCCCGTGGGCTCCCGCGCGCAATCAGCGCGTTCCCCGCGTGCGGCGCCCCCGGAAAGCATCCCGCCCCGGAACCGCATCGTGTTGACTGTTGGCGCTCGGTGATAGAATATGCGGGAAATTGCAGGAGGTTCCTCTGCCTGCCGGGTCTGGAGGTATGTAGATGGCGAAAAAGTACTCGCTGATGCGATGCCGGGAGTGCGGCTTTCCCAGGATGGTGAGCTTCTTCATCAAGTGGAACGACAACGGCACGATCACCCAGCTCATGCGCAAGGACTTCAGGGTGGCCGTTCTGCACTTCGGTTTCCTCGACAACCTGTTTTCGAACATCGAGGCGAAGCTGGGGCTCTCAATCGAGCACATAGCCTTCGAGGGGCAGAGAAACGCCAGCAAGGCCACGTTCGCGGCGTTCACCGACAGGATGCCGGGCGCCTACTTCTTCCTCCGGCCCACCTTCGCCAAGCGCGTCGCGGTGGAGCAGTTCAACAAGGTCGGTGTGATAACCGGGCAGTGCCACTCCCAGACGCTCGAGTACGAGCCGGGGCGCTACGGCGTGGCGCGCATACGCAACCCCTTCAACTTCAGGCTCATGGCCGCCAACGTGGTCGGTGCCTTCGAGACCCTCGAGCGCGTGCCGTTCAAGTACACGTGGGAGGAGGAGGCACCCGACACCTACGTCATCAGGGTGGAGCCGACGGGCGAGCGCACCGAGATCTCCGAGAGGCTGGCCCTCGACTACCAGCCGACGGTCCCGGGTTACCTCGCGCACGACAGGTGCCCGCGCTGCAAGGTCCCCCGCGCCCTTTCCTCTCACCTCAGGTGGCTCGAGAACGACGGCATCATACTCGATACCCGTACGGGGTCCAGGGTCGTCATGCTCGACGGCTACATGGTCGCGGCCGTGTTCCGCGAGATGGTCAGAGAACTCGGCGAGGAGATAAACGAGCTTTTGGTGGACGCCCAGCGCGAGTGGACGGTCGACCACGTGGGCCAGCTCGGCCTCGCCGAGACCAACGGGGCCGCCTCCAGGGAAGACCTCGAGAAGGCGTACCGCGAGTACCTCGAGGACATGGCGCTCTACGGGTTGGGCAACCCGGTGTCCTTCTCGATGGACGACTCGACCGTCAAGGTCAAGGTCGAGAACCCCTACGAGGTCCATATCATCGCCGGCACGCTCCAGGGGCTGCGCGAGGCCCTCGAGAAGAGCCCGAGGGAAGTCGAGTGGAGCGCCCTTGGTCGTGGCACGGTGGAGTACAGCGTCACCCCGGCGGCCCAGGACGCCTGAACGCGGTCCCGGCCCAAGCCCGACGAAGCCGCGACCCCGATTCACGCCCGATTCACGCGGTCTCGCCCCGGCCTGACGTAGCCTCCGCCCCCGTTCCACGCTCCAAAGACGCGGTCTCGACCCGGCCTGGCGTAGCCTCCCTCCCCGGTTTATCCTCCATGGACGCGTTTCGGGGCCTTGAGGAACCATGCCGGGGTTTCATGTCTTTTCAACCCCTTTTCGCACGTATATGAGTAGCGTTTCCCGGTTTCTCCCGTTATAATCTCTGTGAGCCGGGAGACTGAGAGTGCAGTCAACCGGCTTTTCATACCCTGAATCGGGATGGCGAGCCCACGGAGGTGGACTTTTTTGGTTAGGGGAAAGAGCATCAAGGCGATTCCGGCCGTACTGGCCGCGGTTCTCATGGTTGTCCTGCTGGCGCAGGGGGCGCTGGCGGCGGCGGGCGCGAGTGCTCCGACGGGGCTCAAAGTGGGCCTGCCGACCTCCAGCAACGGGGGGTGCCTCAAGCTGACGTGGCGCGTTTCGGCTCCTTCGCTCATCGCCGGTTACAAGGTGTACAGGTCCTCGGAGGCGGACCGTGGCTTCGAGGTGGTCCACTCCGATTCCGCCTACACCCGGCTCAACGTCATGGAGTACATCGACACGGGCTTGAAGGACGGGGCGACCTACTACTACCGCGTCACGCTGGTGGGCGCGGACGGCAGACAGAGCGCGCCCAGCAATACCGCCAGGGGGGACCTGGCGGCCCGCTCCTCGGCGGATCTGTCCGGCGGGGCCGGCGAGAAGCGCATCATCATCTCCACCTACGACCAGCGCATCTACCTGTTCGAGGGCAACGTCATGGTGAAGACGCACTTGTGCTCGACCGGCACCGCGTCCCACCCCACGCCCTACGGGGTCTTCTCGGTCCTCAACCACGATTACTGCGCTGTCTCGGTCAAGTACGGCGGCGTCTACATGTACTACTGGATGGGGTTCGCCCCGGACATCGGCATGCACGCGCTCCCCTACGACCCGAAGTCAAAGACCTGGACCTCCGCGTCCTGCCTGGGGCACGCGGCCTCGCACGGTTGCGTCAGGCAGGCGCTGCAGGACGCCCAGTGGGCCTACAACTGGGCCCCCAACGGCACCCGCATAGACGTCATCGCCTCGCATTTCGAGTACACGCCGCCGCCTCCGCCGCCTCCGCCGCTCACCGGCGGGCACGGCACCGCGGGCATCGACCGGCTCTCGACGCAGTGGTATTTCGCCGAGGGCTGCACGGCCTGGAACTTCAACCAGTACATCTGCATGATGAACCCCACCGACCGGATAGCGACCGTGAACGCGCAGTTCATGAGGCCGGACGGCTCGGTGGTGGGCGGGAACTACAGCGTCGGGCCGCTGTCGCGCGCCACGATCAACATCGCGGACGTCGAGGGCCTCGAGGACGTAGAGATCTCGACGCACCTGTCGTCCGACGTGGCTATCGCCGCCGAGCGCTCGATGTACTTCCACGATTACAAGGGCAAGAACGGCGGCACGGACTCCAGGGGCGTCTCGGCCCCGGGCACGGAGTGGCACCTGGCCGAAGGCTACACCGGCGGGGACTTCGACGAGTACGTGCTCGTCCAGAACCCGGGAGCCCAGGCGGGGACGGTGCACGTGCGTTACATGCGGCCGGACGGAGCGACCTTCGAGTACGACTACCCGATCAAGCCGACCTCGCGCATGTCCCTGCACGTTGACGACATCCCCGAGCTGGCCGCGACCGACGTCTCCACGACGGTCACCTGCGACGTGCCGGTGGTGGTGGAGAGGGCACAGTACTTCAACTATTACGGGCGGGACGACGGTACGGCGAACGCCGCCGTCGCGGCCCCGTCTCCCACGTGGTACCTGGCCGAGGGTTACACCGGCGGCGAGTTCGACACTTACGTGCTGATCCAGAACCCGGGCGCGAATGCGACGCGCGCGCAAGTCACCTTCATGCGCAGCGACGGACTGAACGTCACCCGTACGTACGACATGCTGCCGTTCTCGCGGTTCACCGTCCGGGTGGACGATATCCCCGAATTCCAGAGCGCGGAGGTCTCGACGAAGGTCGAGGCGGAAGACCCGGTGATCGTGGAGCGGTCGGTGTACTACGTGAGCTACGGCAGGACCGGGGGGTCGGACGCGGCCGGAGTGGCCGAGCCCACCCGTTACTGGTACCTGGCCGAGGGCTACACCGGCGGCGAGTACGACACCTACGTCCTGATCATGAACCCTAATGACGAGGCGGTGACGGTGGACGTGAACTACCTGACGCCGAAGGCGGGCATCAAGGTGGCGAGCCACGAGGTCGAGGCGAACAGCAGGTATACGATCCACGTGGACGCTATCGAGGGCCTGACCGACACCGAGTTCTCGACCGCCCTGACCGGGGACAAGCCGATCGTATGCGAAAGGGCCATGTACTTCCGCGTACCGGTCCAGTGACGCCGTGGCGGATAGAGGGAAAGGCCCCGGGAAGCTATACCTCTGCGCTACGCCTATAGGCAACCTTGAGGACGTTACCCTGCGCGTGCTTGCCACGCTGCGCGCGGTTGACGTCATCGCGGCGGAGGACACCCGCAGGACCCGCAACCTCCTGTCCAGGTTCGACGTCCACTGCCCGGTGGTAAGCTACCGCGAGGAGAACCGCGAGGCCTCAGGCGCACGGCTGATGGACCGGCTCGAGGCGGGAGAGAGCGTCGCCCTTGTCTCGGACGCCGGGACCCCCGGCATATCGGACCCGGGGCACCACCTGGTCCGGCTCTGTATAGAGCGCGGCGTCGTGGTGGAGGCCCTGCCCGGGCCGAACGCCGCCCTGACCGCCCTGGTCGTATCGGGGCTGCCCACCCGCCGCTTCGCTTTCGAGGGTTTCCTGCCGC
>CAZAIS010000230.1:0-4987 GCA_964485255.1 uncultured Acidimicrobiales bacterium
ATCTCGGGTGACATGGCCTGCTCCTGTAGAGCCGCGGTTCGGCGATCATCGGATTTCCGTTGAAGGTAACGCAGGGTTGGGGGGATGTCAAACGAGCGCGCACCCCGGCGCCGGCGACCCCCTCAGGCCTTGCCAAACCCGTTGTAGAGCAGCTCGAAGACGCGGCTGCCCGCGCTCTTCAGGCCGAACCCCCCCTCGGCCAGGCACCAGTCGTAGACCAGGCCTCGCCAGCAGGAGACGGCCGAGTCGGCAAGCTGGGCGGCGGACATGTCGTCCCTCACAAGATCGGCGGCCTGGGCCTGGCCGAGCAGCCGCTCGACCGCGGCGAACACGGGTCTTTTTTTCGAGGAGATGAAGGACTCTTTCCTGGAGGGGCCGATCTCGGCGTGGAAAACGACCTTGACGACCCCGACGCCCATGTTCTCAATGCGCTCGAGCGAGGATTCCCAGAACCGCCTGAGCTTCTCGATGCCGTCCTCTACGCACGCTATCTCGTCGAGGATCTCGTCGTACAGCCCTTCCGTCCTCATGAACTCCTCGAGGAGCACCTGGTCCTTCGACCCGAAGTGAGTATAAAAGGCTCCCTTTGACATCCCCACGGCCGCGCATATGTCATCGACGGTCACCCCATCGTAACCGTTTTTCTCGAAAAGCGTCAGCGCGGCGGCGAATATCCTGCCCCGCGTCTCGACAGCCTGTTCCCTGCGGGTCGTGGCCCTGGGTTCCGGCATGATCGACAAGCCTCCATTCCCGTTGACTTCCCGGGTGTATAAAGATAGCATGTAATTCACATACTAGAGTCGGTGACTAGAGTATGCCAAATGCCATAATCGTTCAACGCTATCTGGCGCCATAGGGTCGCACGAGAGACACGACACCCGGAGGTGACCGCGATGTCTTACAGGTTGACGTTGCCCGGCCAGGAAAAGGAACTGAAAAGGTCGTTTAAAAGGGAGATAGCCGACGGTATCTGGATGCTCGAGGGGTATGTCAGCGATTTCTTTCTCATCAAGCCCGCCTCCTCAAACACTTTTGTTCTCAGGGACGAAGATACCGTTCTGATAGTGGACCCGGGCCTGTACCCATTCTACCGCCGCAGGATCCTCGATATCGTCGAGCGGCTCCGGCGTGACGGCGTGAAGAAGGTCGTGCTTGCCGTGACCCAGGGGCACTTCGATCACGTGGGCAACAACGACGTGATACTCGAGACCGGCGTGGAGGACAAGAGGTTCATCCTGCCCGAACCGGAGTTGGAGGTAATAGACCTCTTGAACGATTTCACGCGGGACATCGACGAACTCGCGCGATTGTACGACGTCTTTTCGATGATGGACGGAACGCTGATGTCTCCCCTCAGGGCGGCCTCGAGGGTCTCGCCGTACCTGGCGCGCTCCATCATAAGGGCACATTTCGCCATGCTTTTCGGGGGCCTGGGCACGATGAGCGACGATGTCGAGGTCCTCACTCTCGACACCCGCGAGAAGCGCGCGTTCGGGTCGGTGGAGGTGGTGGGCTGGCCGGTGGGCAGGTTCTTCCTGATTCACGACGGCTCCCACAGCCCCGGGCACGTTTCGGTTTACGACCCGGAGAGCAAGTTCCTGATGTCCGGGGACGTCACGGTCGAGATCAATCCGGCCTTCTACTACAGCTCCATGGACCGGTGCATCGAGACGGCGGGAAAGTTCCGGACGATGGCCGAGGAAGGTTACGTCGAGCTCGCGTCAGACTCTCACCGGTCATCGACCTTCCTCCCGGAGAGATTCGAGCGTTGGGGGCTGATGCCCCTCGACGACGTTCAGCTTACGGATGTGGCGCGAGGCCGCGCGCAGTGCGTCGCGTTCTTCGGCGTATTCGAGCGGTTGTTCTCACGGCTCAAGGAAACCGTACTGGAGGCCCACCGGGACCTCGGGGAGGCCACGATCCCGCAGATAGTGGGGCGGACGATGTCCGCGGACAACCCGGCTCTCAGGTTCAAGAAGGGTATGAAGTTCGAGAGGTTCCCCTCGAGGATGGACGTGCTGGTCGCAACCGTGCTTCGCGAGGCGGAATCGCCGGGCGAAGCCGGAGAAGACGGAGTCGTGTTCTACCCGGCGGAGGCACGCGCATGAGCGCACTGTTCGAGAAGATCGACACATGGAGGAAGTTCGGCGACCTGACGAACTCCAGGTTGATGCTGGCGTTTCAGGGCCGGTTCCGTGGCACGGTCGAGCGCCTGATGCTGCCGCTGGCCCACAGGCAGGAGCAGGCGATCCCGCTTGCAAGGCCGAGCAGGCCGCTGCCGGAGGCGCGCGTCACGCTGGTCACGACGACGGGGGTTTACCTGGAGGGCCAAGCGGCCTTCGACACGGTCTCGAAGATGGGGGACGCGAGCTTCAGGATAATCCCCTCGGGCGCCGACGTTTCCATGTTGAGGATAGCCCATACACACTTCTCCCACGAGCGTGCCGAGAAGGACATCAACGTGATTTTCCCGGTGGAAACGTTGAGGGGACTGGCCGGGGACGGGACAATAGGTTCCATAGCCCCGAGCCTGTACAGCTACGGATTCGACCTCCATACCACGGAGCTGAACGGGCCGCGCGGCTCGGCGCGTGAAATGGCGCGGCGCATGCTCGACGAGGGAGTTGTCGCGGCTCTCATTACTCCCGGGTGACCGGTATGCAACAGGGCCGTGTGCCTCCTTTGCAGGGTTGTCGAATCATTCGGGATTGCAACCGTGGGCCTGTCGCTCAACCGGGAGATATCACAGAAGGTCGGTGCTCCCCGCACGCTTTACCTGAGATACCCGTACGGCGCGCCGCTGGGCGAGCCCGGCAACGAAAGGCAGCATCGCGCGATTCTCGTCGAAATGTTGAGGTCGCTTTATTCCATCGAGGAACCCGGAACGATCGTTGACCTGCCTTACAGGTGGAGACGAGACAGCTTCTGACCGGGAAGCGCGTGGCGCTTCACGACGGCGCAGGCCCGCTCCAATCGCAGGGCGCTTTCCCCCGGGCCGCGGTTCGAGGGCGAGGAATGGCGACGGCTGGACGGCGCTCGTCCCCGGGCGCGCGGAGAGCCGCTCGGGCCAACCACGCGCCGGCCCACAACACCCCGTCCACTACAGCGCGACACACGAGCCCTGCCCGTCAAGCGCGACACACGGACCCCGGGCCAGTCAGGCAATAGGATAGAAAGCCTGTTTTGAAATATAATCTAGAGCCGGATGTTTCAAAGAGGCGGGAGTGCGTTTGTTCAGCGATGACCAGGCTTTCGGTCTGCTCAAGAGAAGGATTTTCCTGGACCGCGGGCTCGACTGCGAGCAGTACAAGGAAAACTACCTGAAGAGGCGATTCGCCGTGCGGGTCAGGGCAACCGGCGCGCGCGACTACCTCGACTACCTCCGGATCCTCCGAAACGATCCCGACGAGTACACAAAGCTGATGAACGAGCTGACCATCAACGTGACGCAGTTCTTCAGGGACCCCGACGTATACAACAGGCTGTGGGAAAAAGTGCTTCCAGACCTCGTGGAAGCGAAGCAGAGGATGGGATCGCGCACGGTGCGAATATGGAGCGCCGGGTGCGCGAGCGGTGAGGAGCCCTATTCGATGGCCATACTCCTCGAGGACGTGCTGGGAGACAAATCGAGGCGGTGGAACGTCAGGGTGCTGGGATCGGACTTCGACGACAGGAGCCTGGAGGTGGCGGGCAAAGGCGTCTACTACGACCTGGAGTTGCTCGAGGGCATCGACCGGTCGCGGTTCTTCGACACAGAGGAAACGGACGAAGGCCTGCGATTCAAGGTAAAGGACGAGATCAAGCGCAGGATCAAGTTCGAGAAGGTCAACCTGCTCGCGGGGCAGGAGACGCGTCACTTCGACATGGTGTTGTGCCGGAACGTACTCATCTACTTCGGCAGGAACGTCCAGACGAAAATCATAGACACGCTTTCCAGGAGCATACTCAGGGACGGGTACCTGGTGCTGGGGAAGTCCGAGACGCTGGGCCATGAAGCGGCGAAGTCCTTCAGGGCGGTCTTTCCCAGGGAGAGGATATACCAGATCGTCCAGGAGGGCAGGAGCGGCGTGAAGTCGCGGGTGGACGGCGCGGGGCGCGGAGGCGGAGGGGAGAATGGCTAACGTGGTGGGCAGGGCTTGGCACGCCCTGACGGTGCCGACCTTCAAGATGAGAATCGGGCAGACGTTCGTCGTGGTCCTGTGCATCGTCGCCTCATTGATAACCGTGGGTGTCATAGTGCTGTTCCGGAGCTCCAGCGCCAGGAGCCAGGCGCAGGACGGCGCGGCTATCGGACGCGGCGCCGAATCGCTGTCGCAGGCCGCGAGCAGCTTCGAGAGCGCTGCCATTGCCCGGCTGGAGGGCGTGGAGCGCGAAGCGGTCAAGTACTCGGAGGAGGGCCGCCGGCAGCTCGGGTCGGCTTCAGCGGAGCTCGAGAAGACGGACTCGGAGGCGGCCGGAAAGCTAGCGCTGGAGGCCGAGAAGCTGGCCGGGTCCGTGAGCGGGACCGCATCGAGGGACCAGGCCGAGGAGGCCGGGGCGCTGGCCTCGAGGGCGGACGCACTGGCGGACGCCTCCCTCAAGCGGGCCGTCGAGCAGGGACGGGCCGTAGTCAGGTTCGGAGTTATCGCCTACGTAATTATCCTCATCGCGACCGGCATAGCGGGCATGGTCACCATGACGGTCGCCTACAGGGGCATCTCGGGGATCGTCAAGAAGGTGATCGTGGAGGTGCGGGAGATAGCCAGCGGCAAGGGAGACCTTACGGCAAGGGTGAGCGTCCCCACGAAAGACGTCATGGGAGACCTGGCGGATTCGATAAACGACATGGTGGGCTCCCTGCGCGAGTCCATGATCGAGATAAGGACGATAGCCCTGGACCTGTCCGACTCGGCGGACGCCCTCGCGGGCTCTATCGAGGGCATGTCCTCCTCGATCGAGGAGGTTACCGCCGCCGCCGAGCAGATTTCCACCGGCAGCGAGGACCAGG
>CAZAIS010000231.1:0-4981 GCA_964485255.1 uncultured Acidimicrobiales bacterium
TACCCGGACCGTTCCCCATCTCGTGGCCACTTCTACGGACTCCCGGTCGATCGCCTTCTTCATCACGGTGGTGGTACGGAGGCCGAAGGTGCTCGTCTCCTCGAGGAGTATGCTCTTGATGTCCGGGATGCCGGACGGGCCGCACAGCACGTTGATGACCATGCCGGGGCGGGTCTTCTTCATCTGTATGGGCGTGAGCCAGACGTCCTGGGCGCCGGCATCGAACAGGCGCTCCATCACGTACTCGTAGAACTCGGGGTTCATGTCGTCGATGTTGGTGGAGACGACGTAGGCGACTTGCTCCCGCTCGGTCCGCGCGTCGAGGGCCTCGCCGACGATGACCCGCAGGAGGTTGGGCACGCCGATGTCCTTTGTGCCCGCTCCGTAGCCGGTGCGAAGGAGCTTCATTGGGGGCATAGTCCCGAAGCTCGCGGCAAGTGTCTTCACGATCGCGGCGCCGGTCGGAGTCACGATCTCGGTCGGGATTCCACGCCCGTAGGTGGGGGTGTCACCCAGGATCTCCAGCACCGCGGGCGCGGGCACCGGTAGCGAACCGTGCTGGGTCTTGATCATGCCGTGACCAAGGGGCAGCGGAGACGCGAAGACCTCGGTGATGCCCAGCGCGGCGATCCCGTAGGAAGCGCCGACGATGTCGACGATGGAATCTACGGCCCCCACCTCGTGGAAGTGGACCTGGTCCACCGGCTTGTTATGGATCAGGGATTCCGCGCGCGCGATCCGCATGAAGATCTCCAGGCTCATGGCCTTCACCGCCTGCGGCAGGTCGCTGCTCTCGATCAGGTCCCTGATGTTGTTGAAGGTCCGTACCAGTACGCTGTCGGGCACGATGACGTCGACCTTCGTCGCGCGAAGGCTGTAGCTGGTGACCTCCCGCGACTCGAGCCGGAATTCCTCCAGGTCGAGGGACGAGAGGCCACCGGATAGCTCCTCCAGGTCGAGCCCCAGGTCAACGAGCGCCCCCAGCACCATGTCGCCGCTGATGCCGCTGAAACAATCGAAGTACGCGATGCTCACGACACATCCCCTCCACCCGCGACCATCCTGTTGATAAGCCCCGCCAGGTAACCCGCGCCGAACCCGTTGTCTATGTTGACCACGCTCACCCCCGCGGCGCAGGAGTTTATCATCGCCAGAAGGGCCGCGAGGCCGCCGAAGGACGCCCCGTAGCCGACACTGGTCGGGACGGCGATGACGGGGCAGCACGCGAAGCCCCCGACGAGGCTCGCCAGCGCGCCCTCCATGCCGGCGACAACCACGACCGCGTTCGACCTGTCGATATCGTCCTTGTGCACGAAAAGCCTGTGTGCTCCCGCCACCCCGACGTCGTACAGCCTCACCACGTTACCGCCCATCGCGGTCGCGGTCACCCGGGCTTCCTCCGCGACGGGCATGTCGGCGGTCCCCGCCGATACTATCGAGATGTAGCCGTACGGCTTGACGCTCTCCCGGGTAATTGTGATCGCGCGGGCCTCGGGGTGGTACACCGCCCGGTCGTCCATGACGCGGATCGACTGGTATACGTCCGTATCCGCGCGGGTCAGAAGCAGGTTTCCCTTGTTCTTGTCGAGAAGCGAGCGGGTAATGCGCTCGATCTGCTCGCGCGTCTTGCGTTCGCAGAATACCACCTCGGAGAAGCCCTGCCGCAACTCGCGGTGGTGGTCAACTTTCGCGAAGCCCAGGTCGGTGAAGGGAAGGGACCGAAGGCGCTCCAGCGCGGCATCGACGGGCAGGTCGCCCTCCCGCACCTGCTGAAGCAACAGCTTTATCGAGTCCTCGTATTTCATGGAGCCCCGGGAAAGTCGGTCATAGGGAAAGCGCTTCGTTGAGCGCTCCCGTCCTGTATCCGGCGAGGTCGAGCGCGACGTACGTGAACCCGAGCGACCTCATCTTGTCAACGACCCGTTCGCGCACGCCGTCGGAGGCGAGCATGGGTATGCCTGACTGGCCGACCTCTATCCGGGCCGTGCCTCCATCGTAAAAACGCAGGCGGACGTCCTTGCACCCCAGCCCGGCGAGGTATTCCTCTCCCCTGTCGATGATATCGATTTTCTCGTGCGTGATCTCCTGCCCGTAGGGGATCCGGGTCGCGAGGCACGTCCCCGCCGGCATGTTCCACGTGGCCAGGCCGAGCTCGCGGGACAAAGCCCGGACCTCGTACTTGCAGAACTCGGTCTCAAGCAGGGGGCTGCGGATCGAGAGCTCCTCCACGGCGCCCATGCCGGGTCGGTAGTCGCCGGTGTCGTCAACGTGCGTGCCCTCGAGCACCTCACTTATGCCCTCGCGCGCTGCGATTTCGACGAGCCTGCCGAAACGCGCGTGCTTGCACACGTAACACCTCTCCGGCGTGTTGGCCGTGAACTCCCGGTCCTCCAGCTCGTCCATCTCGATCGTTATCTGCTCGACCCTGCACCTCGCCGCCATACTCGAGGACAGCTCCATCGTCGACCGGGGGTGGAGTGGGGAGTCAATCGTGACCGCCAGGAGGTTGTCGCGCAGGGCTTCCGCTCCCACCGCGAGCAGGAGGGTGCTGTCCACGCCCCCGGAATACGCCAGAAGGGCGCTTCCCATCCCGGAGAGGCACTCCTTGAGCCTGTAGTATTTTTCGTCGAGGTTCGCGTCCATTCCGGCTTCCCGTCAGTCTCCGACAGGCGACTCTCGAGTATCATACAACATTTGTCCGGGGGTACCTGCGCCAGGTGCGCGCCCGAAAAACGTCGGGGTGACTTGTTGTATAATCGGAACCTGTGCCGGGGGCACGCTCGGATCGGAACAAGAACGTGGATTCGGATAAATGGTCCAGAACAACATCACCGCGATAGTAATAGTCCTGGGGGCGCTGCTGCTCGTGGCGCTCGGGTTCATCGCGTACCTGTTTCTCCGCACCAGGCGCATCGAGCTGGAGTGCGAGTTGCTCCTGCGCGGGTCGGAGGGCGCCAATTTCGTGGAGATAGTTAACGACAACATCGACCAGGTCCACGGGCTGCTGGATGAGGTAAACGCCCTCTCCGAGAGGTACGCGGCGGTCCTGCGGCGGGTGGCGGGCGCGGTCCAGCACGTGGGCGTGGTCCGCTTCGACGCGTTCCGCGACCTGGGCGGCCTTCTGAGCTTCGCCGTCGCCTTGCTGGACGACAGGGGAAACGGCCTCGTCATCAGCTCCATTTACGGTCGGAGCGAGTCGCGTACCTACGCCAAGCCTATCATCGAGAGGTCGTCTTCCTACGAGCTGTCTCCCGAGGAGCGCGAGGCGATCCGGCTGGCCATGCAGAGCAAGGAGATGGGCGCCCTGCCGGTCGAGGCGAAGGACCGGGAACACGAGGAGCGCATGGCCAACCTCAGGTTGTTCCACGACAGGGAGTACGTCCAGCGCACGCCGCCGGAGAGGGTGGCGAGGCTCGAGCCGGAGGACCGAGCCGCGCTCGAGGGCGTGGAGCGCGAGCGTGTTGAGCGCAGGCCGCAGCGGAAGCCCCATGCTGAAGCGACCCCCGCGAGGCCGAGCCCCCGGAAGAGGCGGGAGGAGGAGCCGCCGCGAAGGCGCAAGCCCGGCAGGGTCAACCACATAAGGCCCGCGGAAAGGCCCGCCGGTCCGCCGGCGAAGCAGGAGGCCGAAGAGGAAGGGTCCGGCGGCCGCACCCTCGAGGCCGAGGTGGAAGCCCTGCTCGAGCCGGCAGACAAGGCCCCGGGGCGCGACGAGCGCGCCGGGTCGAGGAGGGCCGAGCGACCCCCCGAGGGGCGCGCTCCCGCCAGAGAGAAGCCGGAAGCGCGACGCAGACCGGCGGAGCCCCGGCCCCGGGGCCTCGACACTCCCGCCGAGAGGCTGAGGAACAGGGAGCAGGACTGAAGTGCCGAGCATCGGATACCTGGGGCCGGAGGGGACCTTCACCCAGGAAGCACTGAAGGCCAACCTGTCGTCCGAGTTCGACACGGAAGTCCCTTACCCCACGATCCCCGAGGTCCTCAAGGCCGTGCAGTCCGGCGAGGTCGACAGCGGGATAGTGCCAATCGAAAACTCAATCGAAGGCTCCGTCAGCGTCACCCTCGATACGCTCGCGTTCGAGACCGACCTGCTGATAGAGCGCGAGGTCGTCCAGCCCGTGAAGCACTGCCTTGTCGCCCGCCGGGGCACAAGCAGGGTCGAGATCGAGGGAATCGTCTCCCACCCCCAGGCGACTGCGCAGTGCAGGGGTTTCCTCGCCAGGTGGTTTCCGGGCGTTCCCGTCACCGCGGCCCACAGCACCGCGGACGCCGCGCGGGACGTCTCCGCGTCGGACCGGGCGCTCGCGGCGATCGCCACCGAGCTGGCCGCTGAGGTCTACGGCCTGGAGGTGCTGGACCGCGACATGGAGGACTACCCGGGAAACGTCACCCGCTTTGTCGTCGCGGGCCGGAGGAAGCCCCAGCCGACCGGCAGGGACAAGACGTCGATAGCCTGCTTCATACAGGCGAACCGGCCCGGGAGCCTGCTGGAGATCCTCCATGAGTTCGCGGCCCGCGGCGTAAACCTCACCAAGATAGAGTCGCGCCCGACCAAGAAGGTACTGGGCGAGTACTATTTTTTCATCGACGTCGAGGGCCACGTGGAGGACGAACAGGTCGCCGCCGCCATCGGCGCCCTAGTCGGTAAACTCCGCGAACTCAAGCTCCTCGGCTCCTACCCCGCTTAACCTTTCGGGGTCAGGTCTAGAAAGTTAAATCGCAGGCCGTCTACCCCACGTATGCGCTTCCGATTTAACTTTCTAGACCTGACCCCGAAAGGTTAAGCGTGTTCTATAATGCAGGTATGCTTGATATAAGAGTACTGCGTGATGACCCCGAGAGGGTCAGGAAAGCAATAGGGGACCGCGGGCTCAGCGAGGAAGTCGCAGACGTCGCGGGCGCCCTGGACCTGGACGCCAGGCGGCGGTCGATCCTGGTCGAGGTCGAGGAGTTGAAGCACGAGCGCAACCAGGCCGGCGAGACGATA
>CAZAIS010000232.1:0-4958 GCA_964485255.1 uncultured Acidimicrobiales bacterium
AGCGCCTCGGAAGCATATTACCTGGCCGAGGGCAGCACCGCCTGGGGATTCACGACCTACGTGCTGGTGCAGAACCCAAACAACAACGAGACCGAGGTAACCTTGACCTACATGACCGACTCCGGGCCCAGCAGGCAGGAGCCGTTCGCCATGGCCGCCAAGACAAGGAAGACGATCCGGGTGAACGACTACGAGCCCGGTCGCGACCTGTCGACCCTCATCGAGGGAAGCCACCCCATTATCGCCGAGCGTGCGATGTACTGGAAAGGCGGTCCCGACATGGCGGAGGTCTGCCACGACTCGATCGGGATGGACTCGGCCCACGCCCGGTTCTTCCTCCCCGACGGGCAGACCGACGACGGCCGCGAGACGTGGACGCTGGTCCAGAACCCCAACGCCTCGAGCGTCCCGGTCAGGGTGACCTACCTGCTGGCGGGCGGCGGAACCCCCGTTGAATTCACCGCTACGGTGCCGGGCCGGTCAAGGGTAACCTTCAACATGGCCGTCTCGGGCGTCAACGGCAGGGCCGCCGTGGAAGTCAGATCCCTGGCTTCCGGCAAGGGCATCATGGTCGAGCGTGCGATGTACTGGTCCGCGCGAGGGGCCGGGACCGATACCATAGGAGGGTACTCGGACTGATCCACGCACCGCCGGACCGGCCCCGTTACGCCGTGGCGCCTCGAGAGGACTCTAATTCAACTGAGTCTTCTCGATGATATCCCGCTCACGCTCGAGCGCCGCCTTGAGCTCCTCGGCGCACTTGATGCTGCACGTCATGAACATGAGGTCGTTGCCCTGCTTTCGAGCCTCGGAGTTCTTGCCGGTCACGATGGTCGGCACCCGCCGCCCGGCGATCGTGACCTCCATCAGGAAACCTTCCCGGCCGGAGCCCTGCACAAGATCGATGCCCTCCCTGATCTTAGCCCCCGCTCCGAACACCTCGTCCCCTTCAGGGATTGCGTTTCCACACCACGCGCATACGGTCGCGACCCGGTCCGAGGCGACCTTGGCCTGCCACTCGAGGATCACCGGGCACTCGGAAGGCATTATGCCGCAATCACCGAACTCGTCCTTTTCCTCCGGGCACTCCTCGCAGACGTCCCAGTGCGGGCAGTCGGAGCCCGCCTCGATGTACATCCCGCACTCCAGGCACCAGAGCAGCCCGCAATCTTCGCAGTACCCGACGCTTGGGTCGTCGATCTGCTCGATCTCGTCTCCCGACAAGGTCCTCGAGCTGCCGCAATCCGGGCAGTCCCCGACGAAGACGGCGCGAAGCAACTGCTCCTCGTCGGCGCTCAATGGGACGTCTTCCGACATCATCTGCCCCAGCAGCCCCTCCAGAAAATCGTCCCTCGACATGCCGCTGGCGTCTACGGCGTCATCGAACGCACGCTTGATATTGGGAGGCATCCCATCGAGCATCTCTTGCAGATCTTTCCTCTCCTCTTCGTTCATGGGACCAACGCCTCTCCTGTTTGAACGCCCGCCGGCGCGGTACTCCTTCCGCCCGGAAAGCCTTCAATCGCGGCCAGGCGACCGGCCCGGCACTTACCCCGGGCCGCACCGTGAAAACCCGCAGGACCTGCATACGTTGCAGCCGCCCTCGAGCTCCAGGGCGGCGCCGCATTCCGGGCAGCGCATGTCTTTCGACTCTATCGCAGAAGCGCCCGCGGTTACTTCCGGAGCGTGGGCCTCGAGGTACTTCTCAATCGCGCGGCCGATGGCGTCGGGGCACGACAGCACGTCCGTCTCTCTGTTCCGTATCGACGACATGCACCTTATGCCCCTGAGCTGCTCGATGATCTCGCTGATGTCCACACCGGACCTGAGGCCGAGGGAGATGAGACGGCTCGTCGCCTCGGACTGCGAGGGGCAACCTCCCGCCCTGCCGAGTGCCGTGAAAACCTCGCATATGCCTTTGTCGTCGGCGTTTACCGTTACGTAAAGGTTCCCGCACCCGATGCGCACCTTCTCGGTCGTCCCCGCCGTCACGACCTGCCTGGCGCGGGGCCTCAACCCTTCCGCGGCCCCGTCCCTGTCCACTCCCCGGTAGAGGACCTGGCTGGGACGGCTGCCGTACCTGTAGATCGTCACGCCTTTGCATCCGGCCCGGTATGCAAGACGGTAAAGCGATTCAACGTCCTCTACCTCGGCGTCAGGGGGCAGGTTAACCGTCTTGCTGACGGCGTTGTCGGTGTGCTGCTGAAACGCCGCCTGCATGTTCACGTGCCATTCGGCGCCGACCTCGTGGGCGCTGACAAACAGCCGCGCGAGTTCCTCGGGCACTCCCTCGATGTCCCCGAGACAGCCGACGGCCGCTACCTTCTCCACGAGGCCGTTGTCCTCCAGCCCGTACCGCGCGGCCGCCTCCAGGAACCCCGGATGGACCTCGATGAGACTCTCGCCGTCCAGCACGCGACGCTCGTACGCCACCGCGAACAGGGGCTCGATTCCGCTCGAGCACCGGGCGATGATGCTGATGGATCCGGTCGGAGCTATCGTCGTCGTAGTGGCGTTGCGAATCGGCGGCCGGCCCTCGGCGGCGTAACGGCTCCGCTCGAAGCCCGGGAACGGCCCCCTCTCTGTCGCGAGAGCCTCTGAAGCCTCGCGGGCGACCTTCGATACGAAACTCATGACCTCCCGCGCCGCGCCGAGGCCCTCCTCCGAGTCGTAAGGAACCCCCAGGGCGATCAGCATGTCGGCAAAGCCCATGACGCCCAGGCCGATCTTGCGGTTGACAAGCGTAACGTCCCTTATGCGCTCGAGCGGGTAGCTGCTAACGTCAATAACGTTGTCCAGGAAATGGACCCCTTCGCGCACGAGGAACTCCAGCCTGGCCCAGTCCACCACCGGCCCGCCCGCGCCCTGCTTGATGAGCAACCCCAGGTTGACACTGCCGAGATTGCAGGACTCGTAAGGAAGAAGCGGCTGCTCGCCGCAGGGGTTGGTGCTCTCTATCCGCCCCAGCTCGGGCGTCGGATTGTGCTCGTTCATGCGATCCAGGAACACGATACCCGGCTCGCCGGTCGCCCAGGCCTGAGCGGCGATCTGGTCGAATACCTCGCCAGCGTCCAACCGCGCGACAGGGGCGCCGCCGTTGGGGTTGACAAGGTCGTAGGCACCTCCCGCGAAAAGCGCCTGCATGAACTCGCTGGTGAGCGCCACGGATAGATTGAAGTTGTTGAGGCGCCGGTGCTCGTCCTTGGCGTGCACGAAGTCGATGATGTCGGGGTGGTCGACCCGCAGCACGCCCATGTTCGCGCCTCGCCGGGTGCCGCCCTGCTTGACGGTCTCGGTGGCGGCGTCGAAAACCGTCATGAAAGACACGGGACCCGAGGCGATGCCGCTTGTCGATCGAACCACGTCGTTACGGGGCCGGAGCCGGGAAAAGGAAAAGCCGGTGCCGCCTCCGGACTTGTGTATAAGGGCCATGTTCTTGACCGCCTCGAAGATGCCTTCCATGCTGTCGTCCACCGGCAGCACGAAGCACGCCGAGAGCTGCCCCATCTCGCGCCCGGCGTTCATGAGAGTTGGTGAGTTGGGCAGGAACTCGAGGCGAGTCATCATCTCGAGAAACGTCAGCCGCGCTCTCTCGACCCCTTCGGCCCCCCTGTACGGCTCGTCGGCCCGGGCGATTGCGGAAGCCACCCGCTCGAACATCTCCGAGGGCGTCTCGAGGAGGTTTCCCTCGGCGTCGCGGGCGAGGTAACGTTTCTCTAGTACCTTGATGGCGTTGTCAGAAAGCGAGGGTCCCTCCATCATCGCTCCTCCGGGGCAATCTTCACACGCGCCCTCCCGGCGGCCGGAGGCCGTACGTTACGGCGGCTTCCTTTGAACCCGCCGCGCCGCGCCGCGGCCTCGAGGGGGCATGCGGTCGAATTCTCCTGATAAAAGTATAAACCTCCGCAACCACAGAGAGAACGACGCGGCGGGCGCAACTGCACAGTCTGACCGCTTCGCTCAATTAAGTATTCATTTGCCGGCATTTGTGGTATATATACGATGTTTTTCAGTCAGGTACCGGGCAGTGGAGGTGGTTACAGATGGCAGCGACATCCGAGAAATGCATTATTTCTGCGGCACTCGCCGGCGCGGCGACCAGGAAAGAGCAGAACCCCAACGTACCGTATACGAGGGACGAGTTCGTAGCCGAGGCGGTCAAGTGCTATGAGAACGGGGCTGCCATCGTACACATACACGCCCGCGATCCGGAGCAAGGCTTCCCGACTCCCGACCTCGAGATCCTGGGCGCAATAGTCGAAGGCATCCGCGCGGAGTGCCCGATCATCATCAACCTGAGCACCGCGATCTCTCCGCTCGCGACCAAGGAACAACGCATCAGCGTCATCGAGACCTTCAAGCCCGAGATGGCCTCGCTCAACACCAACAGCATGAACTTCGCGGTCGGCGACTGGAAAGAGCACAAGATCCTCTTCGAGATGGTATTCGAGAACACGTTCGACCAGCTCGTCTGGTACAACAGGGTCATGCGCGAGTGCGGCACCAGGCCCGAGTTCGAGATCTACGACATGGGCGGGCTGTACAACGTGCTGTTCATCAAGGAGCAGGGCGTGTTCCAGGAGCCGCTCCACTTCCAGTTCGTCTTCGGCGTCCTGGGGGGCATGCCGTTCTCGACGCGCAACTACGGGCTGTTCATGGAGACCATCCCCGACGACGCGACTTTCAGCTCCTGCGGCGTGGGCCCCGCTTCGTTCGCGGGCGCGCACCACGCGGCGGTCAACGGCGGGCACATCCGGGTCGGCCTCGAGGACAACATCTGGATCAGCAAGGGCAAGCTGGCCCAGGGCTCCCGGGAGCAGGTCGCGAAAGCAGTCGAGATCGCCAAGCTCGCCGACCGGGAGATCGCAACGGTCGAGGACACCCGCGAGATGCTGGGCCTCAAGAAGCCGTAACTCGATCCGGCGCCGCGACGGCGCCTGTTTCATCACCATAAGGAG
>CAZAIS010000233.1:0-4919 GCA_964485255.1 uncultured Acidimicrobiales bacterium
GTCGAGCGCCCCGGGGTGAATCGAGGGCCTACTTCAGGACCTCCAGGAAGTCCTCCAGCCCGCCTCGCTTCCGCAACGATTCGATGCCCATCTCCTTCATCGACCGCGGGGTCTCGGGCACGTCGTCACGCCTGATGAGCGCCAGCGCGCCTGTCTCGCACCCGGTCACGCACAGCCCGCAGCCGATACACCTCTCCTCGGTGATGACCGGAAGGTCGTCAACGATCTCCAGGGCGATTACCGGGCACCGCTCCTCGCAGGCCCCGCAGCCCGTGCACAGATCCCCGTCCAGCGAGGGCAGGAACCCGGAGCTGGCCAGCAGTCCGGTCATGTTGAACTGAGACACGCTGCGCAGGAACCCGCAGCAGCACCTGCAGCAGTTGCAGACGAACTGCAGCTTGTCCCGGGAGTTGTTGACGTTGTGAACCAGGCCGGCTTTGT
Organism: uncultured Acidimicrobiales bacterium; assembly: GCA_964485255.1. Lineage (GTDB taxonomy): Bacteria > Actinomycetota > Geothermincolia > Fen-727 > Anoxymicrobiaceae > CAZEJS01. Next base: position 442 of record CAZAIS010000233.1, read on the forward strand.
CGAACTCGCGGAGCTTCCGCTTCATCTCGTCCTTGGTGATATAGCGCCCGAATCCCCTCTCCACCAGGAAGGTGCAGGTGTCGTCGAAGAGCATGCAGGCCTCCAGCGGGCCGTCGCAATGCTCGAACGCGTTCCGGCACGCGCAGGTGGAGATGCCGACGACCTTCGCCTGGTCGATCAACTCGTAAACCTTCTCGTAGGTGAGGATCCTCGGCTCGCTTTCCACTTCCTCCTGGATCGGGACCACGCGGGCGAACGGCGCGCCCGTCTCGCTGTCGAGGGCATGCGACAGCAGGTATTTCTCCCAGAGGCCCGCGAGCCGCCTGAGCTTCTCGTCCTTCGGGCCTTTCATGTACGGGAACTCGAAGATGCCCGGCATTATCGGCAGGAGCGCGTAGCCCCAGGCGCCGTCCTTCTCACGGGCGTAAACGAGCCCCTTGTCGGCCAGGCCCTCCAGCAGGGCGCGTGCCTCCCCGGCGGGCATCCCGGCCCGCTCGGCTATGACCTCCGGCTTCCGGGGGAGAAACGGGGTGAACATCGCGACGCGCGCCTCCTCGGGCTCGAAGAGCTCCGAGAGTATCTCGATGATCTCGGGCGCCGCCGGGGCGCCGCTCGGGTGCTTGTCCAGGTGCTTCCTCAGCTCTTCGTAGACGTCCATCGGTTCCTCCGTGTTTCCTGTGCCGAATCCGGTTCAGACGCGGGGGCCGAAGCCCCTGGCCATGACCGCGGCGAGGACGGTGACAAACATGCCCAGAAGACCGGCGGTCTCCAGGGCCTCCAGCCAGTACTTGTAGTGTGTGGAAGCGAGGTTGCCGACAAGCGCCGCCAGCAGCAGCGCGATAGCGACGGCACCCGCGCCCCACGCGATCCTGACCCAAGAAGGGTCCAGGGACGGGCCGCTCGCGGCACCCCGCTCCGGAAGCAGGAAAAACGCCAGGACGCATCCCACGAAGAATATCCAGCCGAGCTCCTCTACCGGCTCCACCCAGCGGTGCGAGCCGCCCGCCGCCATCCCTATTATCGCGATGACGAAACACAGGATTGCCAGCACGGCGAAAAGATTACCAATCTGCTTGTTCTTCATCCGTCTCCCCCAATCTCATCTCCTTCCCCGACCAGAATAGAATACCACCAACGGCGTCGTTCACTTTTTACTTTTTTTGTTTACTTTTTTGACTGACGGTTTCCATGCGATCCGGCTGCGCCGGCTCGAAGGGACCCAAATCCTGTCGAAGTCCGCCCGCGGATCGCCGGCCTCGTATGGCACCGCTGCCGCGCCCTCGGAAAACGGCCCCGCCCTCGGAAACAGGCCCCGTCCACAGAAACCGCTCCCCGTCTACGGAAACGGGCCCAGCCCTCGGAAACCGTCCCCCGCCCTCGGAAACCATCCCCCGTCTACGGAAACGGGCCACGTCCCCCGAAACCGCCCCGCGCACCCCAAAACCGGCTCCGTCCTTGCCGCGTCCGCGCCATAACACTTATGCTGATAAACCGTTGGGAAACGCCCGAGCGGAAAGGAACCGGTTTGCCCGAACCGAAAGAAGCACACTCGATACAGGCCGTGCTCAAGGTTTCCCCCGCGTACATCCTGGTCGTCCTCGGCCTCGCCCAGTTCATAAACACGTACGACACCACGGCCATGAACGTCGCCATCTCGAGGATAGTCAGCGATCTTCACACAACCGTATCCGGGGTGCAGATGGCCCTGACCCTTTACGCGCTCGTCATGGCCGCGTTCATGATCGCCGGGGGGAAGCTCTGCGACGTCTGGGGGCGAAAGAGGGTCTTCGTCCTGGGCATCTCCCTCTACGGCGCGGGAGCGCTCACGACCGCCCTCTCCCCAAACCTGACGGTGATGATCCTCGGGTGGTCCGTCCTGGAGGGCATCGGTTCGGCGTGCATGATCCCCGCCATCTACTCGATCATCCCGGCCGCGTTCCGCGAGCCGAAGCAGAGAATGAAGGCGTTCGCGGTGATAGGCTCGGTCGCCGGGGCGGGCGCCGCGTCCGGCCCGCTTCTCTGCGGCGTCATCACGACCTACCTCACCTGGCGCGTCTCCTTCGCGGCCGAGGTCCTGATCTGCCTGGCGGTCATCATAATGCAGTTGAGGATCAAGACACCCCGGCGAACGGAGGAGCGTCCCAGGTTCGACTTCGTGGGCGCCGCGCTCTCGGCGGTGGGGCTGGGCCTTCTGGTGCTGGGCATACTCCAGAGCAACCACGTCTACACCGAGGGCTACGCCCGCCTGGTGATACTGGTGAGCTCCGGCCTGGTCGTCATCGCGGCTTTCATAGCCTGGCAGGTGTACCGCAAAAGGGCGGGGAAGGAGCAGCTCCTCGACCCGGCGCTCCTTATGGTCAAGCAGGTCAAGGTAGGCCTTCCGCTGACGGTGACGCAGACGTTCATGATGTCAGGAGCGCTTTTCATCATCCCGGTATTCCAGCAGATGGCCCTCAACTTTTCCCCGGTGATGACCGGCCTGACTTTCCTGCCGAACACCGTCGCGATGGTGGTGGTGTCGCAGCTCGCCGGCCGGCTCGCGATCAGGGTCGGCAGGAAGTGGCTCATAGCGGCAGGCCTCCTGATGATGAGCGCCGGGATCGGCATAACGGTTCTCATCATCGACTCGAGGTCGTCCGCCTGGGCCTTCCTCCCGGGAACCCTTGTCATGGGGATAGGCCTCGGGCTCGTCATGGCGCCGCTTCTCGACCTGGTCCAGTCGTCGGTCCCCTCGCAGAAGGAGAGCGAGATCTCCGGCCTCAACAGGGCCTTCTTCAACCTGGGCAGCTCCCTGGGGACAGCCGTCGCCGGCGCCGTCCTGGTGGCGGTCTTGATAAGCGGCCTCGCGACCATGACGAAAAGCAACACGGTCCTGACCGCCCGGCAGAAGGAGGAGTTCACACAGGCCGCCCGACAGAACGCGACCGAGATGAGCGACGCGGAGCTCAAGAAAGAACTCGCGCGCGAGGGTGCTGAGCCACAGGTCACGAGCGAGCTCGTCGAGATCAACTCGAAGGCCCGCGAGCGCTCGCTCCGCGCCGCGCTGGCCGTCATCGGAGCGATCGGCTTCCTGATGTCCCTGCTGGTCCTTCTCCTGCCATCGGACAGGAGACGCAAGCCGGAGTCGTAGGGAACTGCCCGCGCTGCAAGCGGGTCCTCGTGATACAGGCTGCGCGTAACGAACCGCGGCCGCCGGCGCCGAGCAACAGGCCCCACAGACACACGTGGAAGGAGGGCCACCGGCCTCCATGACGGGCAACAGATCATGGCGCTGGATGGGCAACGCGTCCCGCGGGCTCGCGCGGAGCGCCGGCCCGGTCCCCACTCCGCCCTACAGCGCGGAGCCGATGATTATCCTCTGTATCAGGTTGGCGCCCTCGTAGATGGACATCGCTTTCGCGTCCCGCAGGATCTTTTCGAGCGGGAGGCTCCTGGAATAGCCCGAGGCCCCCGTGAGCTCCACAGCCTTGCTGCAAACGAACTCGGCCGTTTCGGTCGCGTTGACCTTGCACATCGACGAGGCCTTGGTCGAGTCCATGCCCATGTCCGTGAGCCAGGCCGCCCGCCACGTCAGGAGCCTTGCCGCGTCTATGGCGGTGGCCATGTCCGCGAGCATGAACGAGACACCCTGGTTCGAGATGAGAGTCCTCCCGTACTGCTTGCGCTCGCGAGCGTACGACAGCGCCGCCTCGTATGCCGATCGCGCCATTCCGACGGAGATCGCGCCCAGGCACGGCCTCGACGTGTCGAGGGTCTGCATGAGCACAAGGAACCCGGTGCCCTCCTCCCCCAGCAGGTTTTCGGCCGGCACCTCCACGTCCTGGAGTATCAACTCCGCGTTTCTGCTGGCGCGAAGGCCCATCTTATCCTCGATCCTGCCCATCGAAAGCCCGGCCGAGTCGCCGTCAACGATGAACGCGTTGATACCGGCGTGCCTCCGCGACGGGTCGGTGGTGGCGAATACTACGTAGAAGTCCGCCAGCCCCGCGTTGGTTATGTAGTGCTTGCTCCCGTTGAGGATGTACCTGTCGCCCCGCTTGAGCGCGAGTGTCTTCATGGAAGCGATGTCCGAGCCCGCTTCCGTTTCCGTGGAAGCCAGGGCCGCCAGTTTGCCGCCAGGCCGGCATACGCGAGGGAGGTAGCGGTCCTTCTGGTCGGCGGTGCCGACCAGCATGATGCTTATCAGGGCAAGCCACGTCGAGCCCGCGACCACGGTCATGCCGGCGCATCCGGCGCCCAGCTCCTCGGACACGAGCGCCGCGGTCAGGTAGTCCATGCCGGGCCCGCCGTACTCCTCGGGGACCGGCAGCCCCAAGAGGTTGGCGTCCGCGAACCTGCGCACGATGCCCCAGTCGAAGTAAGTCTCTTCTCTCCTGTCCAGGTCGGCGGCGTAAGGCCTCATCCGCGTATCGGCGAACTCGCGGGCCGCTCTCACGGAGACGGACTGCTCCTCGGTCAGCTCGAAACCGATCATGTCT
>CAZAIS010000234.1:0-4911 GCA_964485255.1 uncultured Acidimicrobiales bacterium
AACGCGTTGCGGGCGTGAATCGCCTCGGACTCGGCAACGGCGCGAAAGAGCCTGGCCATGCCCGTATATTCTTCCTCGGCCGCCTTGTCGGCGTAGACCTTCAGCCTTACACTTGCCTTGGATTCACCCTCGTACGCCTTGAACAGGTCATCAAGCATCTCTTTGGACATCGATCCACCTCCATGGTCGTTCACGCGCCGAAAGGTCGCCCGAGGGCTTCAGGCTTTCTTGCGCACCCGGGCTTTTGTTACGCAGCCGGTCCTCCCGGTTCAATCCCTCAGCTCCGCCGCCCAGTCGAAGTCAGCCGAGTCCTCGTACCATTTCGGCCAATGGGCACTCCATTCGGGGACTTCCACGTTTTTCACCCTGTCTACTGACGGATGATAAGGCTTCAGGTCGATAATCGGAGTGTTGTTTTCCGCGTCAATATAAGCCAATCCAATGATGCCTTTATCATGGTCGATACTGACTACCTGCGCCACACTCAACGCGATGGGATTGGGACGGATCTGGGAGCGAGTGGCGAAAATCCCAAGTACCTCCGGAGCGCTTCGATACGGTTTCTCGACTTCCCTGGTCTTACGCTGCTCGGGCGTCGCGAGCAGATGTGCCCACCAGAGCACGTTGATATGGCTGAAGCCGTCGAGCCCTCGAAGGGCACTTCGATATTCCTCTTTTATAACCAGGTAATAGCGACCGTGCTCCGCGCCCACGTATCCGATCGGTGAAATCGCGTAAGTTTCCTCATTGTCCATTCGTTACCCCTTTGACTTGCCTTATGGCGCATGACCGCGAAAGCCCGATGGATTCAACGGTTTGTACGCGGCCTCCATGGACCCACGGGCAACGGTGCGCCACGGCTTTTCTCCAGGCGGTTCAACCATCCTGCGCCTCCCCGGCTTTCTGCTTGCCCAGGTAGTCCCGGATCGCCTCGTGCAGCGCGTCCGCCCCCAGGTTCGAGCAGTGCATCTTCTGTTCGGGGAGGCCCCCGAGCTTATCCGCCACGTCGTCCCGTGTGATCTTCAGGGCTTCATCGAGTGTCTTGCCGAGGGCCATCTCGCTTACCATGCTCGAGACGGCGATCGCAGCTCCGCACCCGAACGTCTTGAACTTGACGTCGCTGATTCGCCCGTCGTCGACCTTGATGTGGAATGTCATCATGTCGCCGCATACCGGGCTGCCGACCTCACCTGCTCCGTCAGGGTTCTCGATCTCGCCCACGTTGCGCGGGTTCATGAAATGGTCCATTACCGTGTCGCTGTATTGCGTTACCTAAACCACCTCCTTCTCCGAGGTACTTCGCGTACGCGTCAGACGAGCGCCGCGGCCTTTCGACGGCCGGGCGGCGGCGTCTTCAGCAAGTATTCTACATGTCTCCGGCTGTTGTATGCCTCGAGCGAGGACAGGACCGGGCCCGGCGGGACCTGCGCCGGCGGCATGCGGTCGCGGCGACTCGTGGACCCGGGCTTTTTATACCGATTCGAGGAACTGCATAAGGGCCTCTTTGTCGAGCACCACGAGCTGCTTATCCTTCGTGCCCACGATGCCTTCCTTTTTCAACCTGCTCATAACGCGGGATACGGTCTCCTCGGTGGAGCCGATGAGGCCCGATATGTCGCGGTTCGTGAGGTGGCTGTCGAGCCTCTCGCCACATCCGTACATCCCCGCGGACTCGTCGAGGGTCTTGAGCAGTATGCACGCCACACGGCGTTCGACGCGCTCCCCCGCAATACAGCGTGCCTTGACGTAGGAGCCGTCGAGCATCGCGCCTACCATCCGGAGAAGATGCCGCTCGAAGCCCGGGTCCTGCTCGAGAAAGGGGAGAAGGTCCTCCCTGGATATCTTGTGGATCGAAGCTTCCCTTCGCGCTACAGCCGAGAACGGGACGTGCTCCTGGCCGTACAGTACACCCTCGCCGAACACCTCGCCGGGGAATATGAAATGGAAAATGTACACTTTGCCGTCGCCATGGATGACATTTGCCTCTATGACCCCGGACTCGACTATATACAGGGCGCTCGAGGCGTCTCCCTCGAAGAATACGAACTGGCCGCGGTCGAGCTGCGCGCGGCTGAATTTCTCTTTCAGGCCGGCCCGCAGGTCCTCTCGAGCGTGGCCGAGCAATCCGTCGAGGTGCTCGCCCCCGCCCGCCACCCGCGCGCCGCTTTTGGATTTTTCCATCTCCGCATCACCTCTTCGGTTGCGCGAGTGGCGACTCGCGCTCCACTCCGACACCCGTCGCTCCCGGGCACCGGCATGACCGTTTCCAACGCTTTGGTTGGTTTCTTTCTAGAAGCACGGGCTCTTCCCTTCAAGCCCCGGGTGCTGTCGATACGGAAACGGCGGGATGGCTCTAGCTACGGATGCCGCTCAATGTCCGGCAAGTCGTTTCCGGACGGCGTCCCCCTCGAGCTCGCGGATCGCGTCTTTCGCTATCCACTTAGAGCCGGCGGAGTCCAGGGACTGGATCTCCCGGGCGATGGCGCTCGCCTACGGCTCGCTGTTACCCCCCTGTTGTTGAAACAAATGCGGGGGAATCCTTCCCCCGGCCCACCTTCCTCGTCGTTTCAAATCCGGGTGATAGAAAAGCCGGCCCTTGAATGAGCCGGCTATTGTTCCTTCTGGTCGGGGTGGTCGGATTCGAACCGACGACCTCAGCGTCCCGAACGCTGCGCGCTAACCTGGCTGCGCCACACCCCGACTCCGCCTATTATAGGTTTGTGCCGTTCGGTAGTCTAACGGGCGTGACGGCAAAAACGAAACGCTCCGCCAGGACTCCCGATCTTCGCGCTCGAGACGCGGCGCGGGCCTGCTTGTTCTCAGTCGAAGGAGGTGGGAATCGCTTCGACCACTTCGAACGTCTGCTTGAAGCCCTCCGCGTGCTTGAGGAGGGCGGCCATGTTGCCGGTGACCTTAACCTTTCCCGCCATCAGCGCGTTCATCGGGTCGAGTTCGCCCAGGGTCATGGCCTTCCAGATCTCGTAGTTGGCGCGGATAATGTAGTCGGTCCTGGTGTCCGCGTCGGCCTCGCCGGAGTCGGCGATGATTCCCTCCTTGATGTGGACGTACTTGGGCACAATATCGGGCCTGTCGGTGAACTCGTAAGCGACGCTCGCGGTGAGGTCCTTGAGCGCGGCCTGCAGCGCCGGCCTGGAGTTGTATAATTCGATGTAAGCGTTCAACCACTCATTCGATCCGAAAGCGACCTCGTCAGCCATGATCCCTCCTCGTTTAGAGCCATCCGTCAACCAGGGCGTTCCCCCGGGGACAAAGCCTGGCGGTGAAGCTACAGTCCGATCGATTTAAGAAGCAAGTCGGTAACATCGAAAACTTCCATGCCGGCTTCGGTCGCCTTGACCACGTCCGCCAGGTTCCCCTCGCAGAACGGGCACGCGCTCAGGAGGGCGTCGGCGCCCGTCGCCAGCGCTTCCTCGACGCGCTGTTCCCCGATCCACGCGGCGAAATCCGGATAGGTGGTCTTTACGCCGGCCCCCGCGCCACAGCACCATGCCTTATCGCGGTTGCGGGGCATCTCTACTAGCTCGATACCCGGTATCGCCTCGAGGATCCGGCGCGGCGCCTCGTACAGCCCGCTGTACCTGCCCAGGTGGCAGGGATCGTGGTACGTCACTTTCATTTCGACCGGCAGGGACGGTTTCAGCCTGCCCTCGGAGATGAGCCGGTCGAGGTATTCGACCACGTGGATGACCTCGAAGTTCCTGCGCGCGACCTTGGGATACTCGTTCTTCATGACGCTGTAGCATCCGGCGCAACTGGTCAGCACCTTGCCGACCCCCAGCTCGTTGATGATCCCCATGTTCTCGGTAGCGACCTCCCTGAAGGCGTCCTCGGCGCCCAGGTTGAAGGTGGTTGCCCCGCAGCATACCTCTTTCTGACCCAGCGTTCCGAAGTCCTCACCGGCCGCGTCGAGCAGCTTCACCGTGTTCAGCGCGAAGTGCGTCCGCTCCGGGATCATCGCCGCCGTGCAACCGACGTAGTACAGGGTTTCCACCTTTTCCCTGGAGGCGTCCTTGATGTCGAGCCCCCTGGCCCAGCGATAACGCATAGCCTTGGGCTGCTGGTACGGGTTTCGGTAGTTGATGGTGCTTTTGACCACGGTTCGCCCGTCCCCAGGAGGGCCTCCAAGCGCCTTGACCACCTCGCGCCGGACGAGCCGGGCGATGTCCCTCGGATCCTGGTCGGTCGCGCACTGCTCGGCGCAAGAGCCGCAGAGCGTGCAGTGATAGAGTACGTCGGCGAAATCTTCGTCGGGCTCGAGAACCCCTTCCCGCAAGCCCTGGGCGAGATAGCATTTTCCTCCCCCCGAGTAGGCGAAGAACCCGTACTTCGTGTACGCGGGACAGACGTTGAAGACTTCCCCGGTCTGGCCGGGGTGCAGGTTGCCCGTGCATATCTTGCACTTGGGGCAGGTGTACATCAGCATTTCCATCGGGAGGGTCATCGCTACCACCCCCCTTCGTACATCTTCAAGCCGGGGTTGAGTATGTTGTTGGGGTCGATTGCTTTCTTGATCCGCTTCATGAGCTCCCCGAATCCGCCGGACTCCTCCACGTAGTTGTGGATGCCGTCATAGCGTATAGGCGTCGCTCCGTACCGCTTCATGCCCTCGTTGACGTAGTCGCGGTAGATCTCCACGGCCTTGTCGTGCTCGGCCTGGTCGACCGGGTCCACGAACGGCGTCAGGCGGAGGAAGAAGCTGCGCCCCTGGTCCGTGCAGTGACTGTAATAGGTCGTGCCGTACTGGAGCCCGCGGTTCCATATGAACTCCAGGCCGAACCGCTCCAGGTCTACGATGTTTCTCGGCTCGGCGAACAGGATGTGCATGAACCCGTACCCCATGCCGAAGCCCTTCATGAAGTGTATGCACGGCTCGTGCTTGATCCCGTAGGT
>CAZAIS010000235.1:0-4903 GCA_964485255.1 uncultured Acidimicrobiales bacterium
TGACAGGTACACGATTGTGCCCGAGGAGGTAGAGAAGCTGGTGGACGAGAACACGATAGCCGTGGGCGCGGTCGTGGGAACCACTTTCACCGGCGAGGCCGACCCGGTCAAAGACATCAATGACCTGCTCGACGACGTCCGGGAGAAGAAGGGCTGGGATATTCCGATCCACGTGGACGGAGCGAGCGGAGGGTTCACCACGCCGTTCCTTCATCCCGAGCTCGAGTGGGACTTCCGGCTTCCCAGGGTCAAATCGATAAACGTCTCCGGCCACAAGTACGGCCTTGTTTACCCGGGGATCGGATGGCTGATCTTCCGCGACCAGGGCGACCTGCCCGAGGACCTGGTTTTCAGTGTCAACTACCTGGGTGGAGAGGAGCGGACCTACACTCTCAACTTCAGCAAGTCGGCATCCCAAGTGCTGGCCCAGTATTATAACTTCATAAGGCTCGGGTACGGAGGCTACAAGAGGATCATGGAGACCTGCATGGAGAATGCCCGCTACCTCGCGCGGGCGGCGGAAAGGGGAGGGAACGCCAGGATGCTCGTGTCCTCCGACGAGCTGTTCATGCCCGTCCTCGCCTTTCAGTCCGCCCGCCCAAAGCTGGTATCCGTATTCGAGATGTCGGCGCACCTGAGACGCTCGGGCTGGATAGTCCCCGCCTACACCCTCCCCCCTAACGCGAAAGAAGTAGAGGTCATGCGGGTGGTGGTCAAGGAGAACTTCAGCCGAGACATGGCCGAAATGCTGGTTGATGACATCAGGCTTTCCCTCAAGGCCCTCAAGGGCGAGCTCCGCAAGCATTCCGCCAAGTCCGCCATGTCCCAACGCGGCGGCTGCTGACCGGTGGGAAGCGCGCGCTTTATGCCCGAGGAATCTTGATGACGGCAACCGCGGCCGGCCTGCCGGGCGCGCGAAGAAGCCGATAGATACTATGACAGGGAGTTGGCAATCGGATGGGTGAACAGGTCTCGCTGGTCGGGTGCGGGAGTTACGAGCGTGACCTGGTACGCGAGCGCGTCGAGCGCGCGTTCGAGCTGCTGGGCGGGGCGCGGAGCATTGCCAACTCCGGCGCGGCCGTCTTCGTCAAGGTCAACAACGTCATAGCGGCCGCTCCCGAGACCGGGATAGTAACGCACCCGGAGGTCGCGCGCGCTGTAATCGAGCAGTTCAAGAAGGTCACCGATGACATCACCGTGGGCGACAGCCCGGGCGGTCCGTTCACGCCCGGTTTCCTGCGGCGCGTCTACGGCAGGACCGGATTGGAAGCCGTCGCACGTGAGACCGGAGCCAAGCTGGGGCTTGATACCACGGCGATCGACGTGCGCTTACCAGGGGGAAAAGCGCTCAAGCGTGTAACGCTCTCCAGGCCCATGGCCGAGGCGGACTGCCTGGTGTCGGTCTCCAAGTTCAAGACACATCGCTACTTGAACGTGACGGGTCCGATAAAGAACCTCTACGGCGCCGTACCGGGCACCACCAAGTTCGTCTACCATTCACGGTTCGACGACGAGCGTGAGTTCGCGGACCTGGTGGTGGACGTACACCTGGCCGCCGGGCCCTCGTTTCACGTGCTGGACGCGGTCAGGGTGACGGAGGGTGAGGGCTCGAGGCACGGTACCTCGAGGGACATGGGCTGCCTGGTGGCGGGAAGGAACGCTTTCGCGCTGGAGTCCCTCATCACGCGTCTCGCGGGGCTGGAGCCCTCGGACGACAGGGTGCTGTCGGCGGCCGTATCGAGGGGGATCTGCCCGGAAGGGACCGGATGGTTCGAGGTGCTGGGAGACGACCCGGAGGAGTTCCGGATATCCGGCTTCGTCATGCCCGAGGCCAACTTCTTCAGCGAGCGCATGCCCGCCGCGCTTACCGGCATGTTGAGCAGGCTGGTGGCCCCGACGCCCGAGCCCGTCAAGGGAGTCTGCACGCTGTGCGGCAGATGCGTAGACTTCTGCCCCCGGGGTGCCATGTCCCTGGGCGACGAGGCGGCTCTCGTGGACAAGTCGAAATGCATAAGGTGCTTCTGCTGCGACGAGCTCTGCGAGCAGCGGGCCATCGAGATCAGAAAGCCGGCGCTGGCCCGATTCCTGAGACGCTGAGAGCGCGGGGGGCAGGCCCGGCGCAACCGGAGGTGACACGGCGGTCAAGGCGTAAGACAATGATACGTGTGTGCCGGGTCGCGCCGCCCGCGGTCCGGGGATGGGAAAGCGGCATGAATCTGGAGAGGAGCGCTTAATGGCGGGCGTCAGACGGATAGGGTTGTTGACCGGCGGAGGGGACTGTCCGGGGCTGAACGCCGTAATACGCGCGGTCACCAAGTCGGCTCTGCGCAGGGGCATCGAGACGGTCGGCATCTCGGAGGGCTTCGGCGGACTTCTCGACTATACGTGCCGCCTGTTGACCGAGAACGACGTTTCGGGGATCCTGCCCCGCGGCGGGACGATACTGGGCACGAGCAACAAGGACGACCCGTTCAATTACCCGGTGAAAAACGAGAATGGCGAGACGGTCTACAGCGATTGCTCGCGCAAGGCCGTGGAGAACCTCGAGAGGCTCGGCGCGGAGGCGCTGGTGGTCGTAGGAGGAGACGGGAGCCAGACGATCGCGCTCAAGCTCACCCGCCTCGGCGTGAACGTCGTCGGGATACCCAAGACGATCGACAACGACCTGCTCGAGACGGACGTGACGTTCGGGTTCGACACCGCGCTGCGGACGGCCACGGAAGCGATAGACATGCTGCACACGACGGCGGAGTCGCACCACCGCGTGATGGTCCTCGAGGTCATGGGCCGCAACTCGGGCTGGATCGCCGTCATGAGCGGCATGGCTGGAGGGGCCGACGTGGTCCTGATACCGGAGATCCCCTTCGAGTACGAGAACGTCGCGGCGAGCGTCATGGACAGGGTCGCGCGCGGCAAGAGGTTCAGCATCGTCGTAATCGCCGAGGGCGCGCGCCTGCCCGGCGGTGAAGTGGTTTCCCGTATCAGTCCGACCGGGCGGAGGATACTGGGCGGAGTCGGCGAGGTGGTCGCCATGAAGCTAGAGTCCCTGACGGGCATGGAGTCCAGGATCACCGTGCTGGGCCACCTGCAGCGGGGAGGGTCCCCGTCGCCGTTTGACAGGGTCCTGGCCACGCGCTTCGGCGTGAAGGCGATAGAAATGATCGAGCGGGGGGAGTTCGGCAGGATGGTCTGCCTGCGGACCCCCGAGATAAAATCGGTGCCGATAGAGGAAGCGGTGGACCATCAGCGAAAGGTGCCCGAGGGCGGGAGCCTGGTGGGCGCGGCGCGGGCGATAGGGATGTCCTTCGGGGACGGCGTCAAGCTTCGGTCACCGTGAACCGGGCGCCGAGGGGCAGGTCCTCCTCGCGGGAAGAGCAGCCCACGTAGACGTAATAATTCCCCGGATCGATCACCCAGCGTTTCGCGCCGGCGTCGTAATAGGCAAGATCGGACGCGGGCAGCTCGAAGCGGGCCGTGCCCGTCTGTCGCGGCTCGAGATGGATTCTGGCGAACCCCTTCAGCTCCCGCACCGGGCGGTCGGCACCCGAGCCGGCGAATCCTACGTATAGCTGCGCGACCTCGGCGCCCGCCCTCTCTCCGACGTTCTCGATGTCGGCCTCCACGACGAGGGTGCCGCCCGCGCTTATCTCCTGCGCGCTCAAGCGAAGGTCCACGTACTCGAACCGGGTGTAGCTGAGGCCGAAACCGAAAGCGAAGGAGGGTTTCATGCCACGCTCGTTGAACAGCCTGTAACCGTGGTAAAAGCCGTATTTCTCGGATTTTGCCCTGGTGTCGAAATGGGGGTTCTGTTCGTTTGAGGCAGGAAAGGTGACCGGCAGCTTCCCGCTGGGGTTGACGTCTCCGAAGAGGATCTCCGCGAGCGCGGTGCCACCTTCCATGCCTGGATACCAGGCCATAAGCAGGGCGTCCACGTGATGCACCCAGGGCTCCACCACTACGGAGGACCCTCCCTCGAGGACCACCACGCACCTGCGCGCCCCGGCGGCGACCGCTTCGATAAGTTCCACCTGGCCGCGCGACAACCGCAGGTCGCTCCTGTCGCCGCCGGTATGTATGACAGGCATGTACTCGCCCTCGTTTTTCCGCGTCAGTCCCACGATAACTACGGCGGCGTCGGCGCCCGCGGCGGCCCTTTTCGCCCTGGCGAGGTTTCCCCCACGCTCGTGGACGACCTCGATCGAGCCGGCCGCGCGTTTGCGGATTCCGGCCAGGGGGGTGATGACGTACGGCGGCCTCACCTTGCTGCTTCCCATGTCGCCGATGTTGGCCCTGTCGGCGAGCGGGCCGATGACCGCCAGGCGCCCGGTCGAACGGCGATCGATCGGGAGGGCGTCGCCGTCGTTTTTCAGCAGGACCATGGACTCCCGCGCGACGTCGAGCGCCAGCGCGGTGTGTTCCTCGCAGGCGACCCTGCCGGGGTGGTATGCCCCGGCTTCCGCGATGCCGGCGAAGCGCGCCTTGACGCGCAGGATCCTCCCGACGGCTTCGTCAATGGCGCCCTCCGGCACGGCGCCCTTTCTCAGCTTCCGAATGAAGCCCGGACCGAAGCGCCAGCGGTAAGGCATCTCCATGTCGAGTCCCGCCGAGGCTCCCTTGACGCCGTCGCGGAGACCGAAGACGAAGTCGGACATGACAAAGCCCTCGAAGCCCCACTCTTCCTTGAGGATCTCGCGGAGAAGGTGTGCGCTATGGCCGCAGAAATCGCCGTTCACGCGATTGTAGGCGCTCATGATCGAGGCGACGCCGGCATCCACGCACTTCCTGAAGTGCGGCAGGTAGACCTCGCGCAGGGTGCGCTCGTCGATCAGGACGTCCACGTGGAACCTGGCCTCCTCCATGCTGTTGCAGGCGAAGTGCTTGGCGCAGGTCATAACGTGCCTCT
>CAZAIS010000236.1:0-4885 GCA_964485255.1 uncultured Acidimicrobiales bacterium
CATCGAGCGTGGGTCCTTCGCCCCGAAGCGCTCCTTCATTATCCGCGACCAGAGCCTGCGCCCGGCGCGGTACTTGGCGATCTCCTCGAAGAAGTCGTTGTGGGCGTTCCACATGAACGTGAGACGGGGCCCGAAGCTGTCCACGTCGAGACCTCGCTCCAGGAAGGATGTGACGAAATCTATACCTTCACTGATGGTGAAAGCGAGCTCCTGTGCGGCGGTGCAACCCTTCTCACGTATCTGGTACCCCACTATGCTGATCGGGTACCAGCGAGGGACGTTGCGCGTGCAGTACTCCACCACGTCGGTGCAGAGCTTGAGCTCCGCGCGCCTGGGCAGCACTCGCACGTTGGCGGCGACGTCGCGGCAGAAGGTGTCGTTCTGGAAAGTACCCTGGAGGGTGCTCAAGTCCGCCCCCTGCTTTCGCGCCAGCGAAAAGTACATCGAGGGGATGGGCGGGTGGGCGATCACCAGTGATGTCGAGACCTTGTCGAGGGGTATGCCCGCGAAGAGACGCTCCATGTCCTCCAGCGAGTCACAGGGCACCCCGTCCCGCCCGACCTCTCCGTGCGCCAGGGGGTGGTCCGAGTTGAGCCCGTGGATCGTCGGCATGTCGTACGCCACGTTGAGTCCCGGGGCACCCTGCTCTATCAGGTACTTCAGGCGCTTGTTGGACTCGTCGGGATCCCCAAAGCCCATGAACTGCCTGATCGTCCACAGCCTTCCGCGGTACATGGTGGCGTGCACGCCCCGTGTGAAAGGGTACTCGCCGGGGAAACCGAGGTCCCTCAAGTAATCGAAGTCCTCCGTGTCCCAGGGACCCGCGAGCCGGTCGATCCGCCGCCCCGATACCGTCTCGAAGGACTCCCTGCGCTCGGGCGCGGCCCGGAGCACGGGCTCCAGGACATCCCGCTCCCAAGCAACCTTCCGCCGCCGGATCTCTTCGCGCTCGTTCTCGTCCAATTCAGCCCTCCCGGTAATGCGCCGTCCCGCGTCGCGTGACCTTCCTCCCCGCGCCGTCACTTGCCCTTGAAATCGGGCTCGCGCTTCTCGAGGAACGCTTTCACGCCCTCGGTGCTGTCCTCCATGCCGAAGGTGATCGCGCAGGCCGCCGCCTCGAGGGCTCCACCCACGGGGATGGATGACTCGGCCGCCGCGTTCACCGCCTCCTTGGCCAGCGCCATGGCGACAGGCGCCTTGGAGGCGAGGAGCCTGGCCACGTCCACGGTCTCGCTCATGAGTTCTCCGGCGGGCACGATCCTCGACACCAACCCCATCATCAAAGCCTCCTGCGCGTCAATGATCCGGCCGGTAAGCACCAGGTCCTTGGCGCGCCCGATGCCGACCGTCTTGGCCAGGCGCTGAGTGCCGCCCCATCCCGGCATCAGGCCGTAGTTGATCTCCAACTGCCCGAACTTGGCGTACTCGTTGCAGATACGGATGTCGCACGCGAGCGCCACCTCGCATCCCCCGCCGAACGTGTAGCCGTTGATGGCCGCTATTACCGGCTTCTCCATCTCCTCCAGGTCCCGCAGTATCCGCTGACCGGCCTGGAGCACGTACTTGGCGGTGACGGCCGAGTCAACCTGCTCGAAGTTGACGATGTCCGCGCCGCCGATGAACGACTTGCCGGTGCCGGTCAAGATTATAGACCGAACCTCGGGGTCGTCGCGCAGGTCCGCTAGCAAACCGGCCATCTCGACGACGTCGTCGAGGTGGATCAGGTTCAGCGGAGGCTTGTCCATCGTCATGACCGCTACGCGGCCTTCCTTCCGGACCGACCAGACACCCATCGCCGTCTCCTTTCACGTCTCGTTTCAGCTCCTCGAACCCGCAGGCGGCCGCGAGCAGGGCCGCCGCTCCCGCAACGATCCGCCCCGCGAAGCCCGGGCGGGACCCCGGACGCGGGCCTACACGCCGGCTTGGTCGGCCGAGATGCCGAGCCTGCCGGGGTTCATCATGTTGAGCGGGTCCAGGCCGCCCTTCACCGACTTTAGCAGCTCGAAGTACGTCCCCAGCATGGGCGTCTGGACCCAGCCGAAGCCGGACTTCTCGCCGCCGTACGGCCTGTCGAAGTGGCCCCCCGATTCGCAGATGAATGGGATGGCGTCCCTTGCCATCTCGATGCCCTTCTTTACCCCCTCGGGCTCTCCCTGGTTTGGGTACGCGTCCATCTCCAGCATGCCGGTGCGCCCGAACTCGAGCGGCTGCAGGTAGAAGGTCGTCTCCTCGTAAGGATACGGCCTGTCCGAGGACTCCGGGTTCGTGTCGGCGAAATTCTTCCTGCCCAGCTTCATGAACTGCCTGGCGAATCGCGGCGCCTGGTTCATCGAGATGTTGAACCAGAACAACTCGAACATCCCCGAGAGCCGCTCGACGCGCGGGGTGACCTGGATGATCTTGAAGACGCGCTTCCAGGGCACGAGCTCCTTGAGAAGCTCCAGCATCATGTCCGGCGAAAGAGACGTCCCCGTCCGTTCCAATATGGCGTCGAGCTGCTCGCGCCTTATCTCCAGCTCCTCTTCCGTCTCGCCGCCGTAGTACACTAGCGCGCTCTGCCTCGGCATCTGGGGCCGCAGCGTCTCGGCGCCGTCCTGGTTCGGCGTCAGGCCAAGCGCCAGGTAGCCGTCCTGGAAGAGAAGAGTCTCGAGGCTGCAGTCCTCGCTGGCGACCTGCCTGAGGAACTCGCTGACCGCCTCGAGGTCGTCCCCGGCGAACTCCGCGGGCAGTATCTCCTCGTACTCCGGGAGCACGAAGAGCTGGGCCACCATCTCGGTGCATATCCCCATCGTCCCCATGGAAGCCTGGAATATCCCGGAGATGTCCGGGCCCGGCCCTTCAACGCAGACGGGGCCGTAGTTGTCCTGCTGGAGGCACCCCGTGCGGAGGATCTCGCCGTCGGGCAGGACGATAACCATGCCGAGGATGTTGTCCGTCCCCACCCCGTACTTGTTCGAGACCTGGAAAACCCCCTTGTCGAGGTAATTCGACAGCATGGATACGGAGGCCGGGGCGCTGGGCACCGCGTTGCGCAGCCCCACCTTCTCCGCCTCCACGTACACCTTGCCGAAGGTCGCTCCGGGCTGGATACGCACCGCCATGTTCTCGACGTCGATGTCCAGAACCCCGTCCATTCGCCTCATGTCGCAGGTTATTCCCCCACGCTGCGGTATGCATCCCCCGCCGGTGTTTCCTCCCGTGGACCACGGCACGACAGCAGCGCCGTACTCGCGCGCGGCTTTCACGATCAGGGCCACCTGCTCCGTGGAATCCGGCAGCACCACTATGTTCGGGTTGTGCGCGGTCTCGAGGCTCTGGTCGCGCGAGTAGCCGATGGTTATGGCGGGGTCGTCCGTCGCCCACTCCTCGCCGACGATCTTCCGGAGCTTTCCGAGCAACTCCGTGTAGATCTCCTTTTTCGTCAGGTCAACCTGTTTGACAGCCATTTCCCCCTCCTTAGCCCATCGACTCTCGAACGAGCTCCAGTATGTCCAGCATCTCGATGTCGCCGCCCACGGCGTCGCCGAGGTTCTGCTCGCAGAACGGGCAGGCGGTCACCAGCGCGGCGGCACCCGTGCTCATCGCCTCACGCACCCTCTCGCTGGCCACCCACCCCGCGAAGTCCGGGAAAGCGGCTCGCACCCCGGCGCCGGCCCCGCAGCAGAAAGAGTTGGCCCTGTTGCGGGGCATCTCTACGAGCTCGATGCCCGGTATGGCCTCGAGGATGCTCCGCGGCGCGTCGTACACCCCGGTGTAGCGCCCGAGATGACAGGGGTCGTGGTAAGTCACCTTTTTCTTTATCGCCTTCTTGAGCTTGATGTCACCCGACTCGATGAGCTCGTCCACCAGCTCGAGGGAGTGCGTTACCGGGGCGGACAGGCCTCCGAGTTCCTCGTACTCCTCGCGAAGGACCGAGTTGCACCCGGAGCACGACGTCACTATCCTGTCCACGTCCAGCGAATTCAAAATGTCCATGTTCATCCGGGCGCGCTTCTCGTAGGCTTGATAGTCCCCCATCCTGAGCAGCGTGCTGCCGCAGCAGAGCTCGTCTTTCCCCAGCACTCCGAATGACACGCCCGACTTCTGAAGAATCTCCGCGGTTATCCTCGCCACCGGCTGGAGCTTGGGGTCGTAAGCGGCCGTGCAACCCACGTAGTAGAGCACGTCCACCTTCTGCTTGCGCGGGTCGGGGAGGTCCATCTTCTTCATCCACATGTGGCGCCTCGCGCGCGGTTGCTGCCACGGGTTGTCGTAGTTATCCATTGACTTGCTAAGTACCTCGTGCTCCGGCAGGGGGGTCAGCTCCTCCCGGAACGCCCTCTCCCGCAGGGCCACTATTGTCTTCATGGGATTCTTGTTGCCCTGGTCCGAGCAGATCACCTGGCACCCCCCGCACCCCGTGCAGGTGAACAGGACGTGGCGCATCGAATCGTCGAGCTTCAGGGTGCCCTCCAGCACCCCTCGCGCTATCTCCTGCCTGCCGGACGCGTAATACGCCTCGTACTTGAAGCGCGCCCCGGAGGGACACAGGTCCATGAACTCCGTGTCGGTGATCTCCTCGTGGTCGATGTACTTGCAGAGCATGCACTTGCCGCAGCGGTATGCGTCCTTCTGGACCTGCAGCAGGGGGTCAAAAGGATTCCTTGTCAACTCTGACACGTTACACCTCCACTACTTGTCCGGAGTTCAGCACGTTGCCTGGATCGATGATCGACTTGAGCTGCTTGAGCAGCTTCACGTGCGAAGCCTGCCCGCCGAAGATATGCGCCGCCAGGGATCCGGTCGGATTCGGGAAGAAAGCTCCCGCGTCCGCGAGCTCCGGCAGGAGCTTCTTCACGGCAGGGGCCGCCTTGGCGGCGGCGGGCTTCGCAGCCGCCTTGGCCGG
>CAZAIS010000237.1:0-4847 GCA_964485255.1 uncultured Acidimicrobiales bacterium
ATCGGTCTCGTCCAACCTGCTCAGGGTCACGGCCTCGACGAAACCCGCCACCCTCCGTGTCATTACCCGCCTGTAGGACTTCGCGAGGTGCGACCTCGCCTTCTCGATGAGACATGAGACGACGTCCGGCGGCCTGTTTGTCCTCATCAGGCCGGCACCGGTTACGCGCATCAGGCATGCCGCCCCATGGTCTTCCAGCCAGCGGCCGCCCCCGCGGGGGATTTCAAGCCTGCCGCCTGCCTCGACCTCAACCCCCGCGTACACCAGTCCTTTTTCGAGACGACGCTCGACCGACAGGTATAGGCGCTCGCTCAACCGCCAGCGCCGCGCGCCGAGCCTGGCGTATCCGACCTCGACGAACATGCCGGTCGAGGAGCCGTTCTCCGAGGGGGCTGTCAGCACCCGTCCGACCACACTCGCCGTCATCCGCGCGCGGGCTCCACGGGCGAGGACGCCGTTGCGCGCGGACGTGGCACCGGGCAATAGCAGGGCGATACCCATCACCATGAAAGCGAGAGGAATGAGCAAAGTCCTGTACCGGTCCCGCTTCAATACGATCGCCGCGAAAACCGCCGCCGCGAGGACGGCGGCCGCCAACAACGACCATGCACCCAGGAACCTTGCGGTCAGGATCCCGGTGAGCAAGCACACCGCGTACCAGAGGTAGAGATATCCTCGCACGTCAGAAGGTTACGAGGTCCTCGAGCGCTTCCAGCTTGCTCGGGCCTATGCCCTCCACGCCATCGAGGTCCTTCATAGAGGAAAAGGGGCCGTTCTTCTTCCTGTGATCGATTATCCTGCCCGCGAGGGCCGGGCCCACGCCGGGGAGCTTGTCGAGTTCGGCGATATCGGCGGTGTTTACGTTGATCAGTCCCGGGCCGGCCCCCACTGGGTCGAGGGTACCCGCTTGCGGTACGGGGGCCGGCCTGGGCACCATTACCTTCTGGCCGTCCCGCAGCCTGCTCGCCAGGTTGAGGTCGTCCAGCATCGCGTCCGGCGACGTTCCCCCCGCCTTCTCGATCGCGTCGGCCACCCTGGAGCCCTCGTCTATCCGGTAGACCCCCGGACAGGCGACCGCTCCCGCCACGTGTACCGTCAGCTTCCTGTCCCGTCGCGATGCGGCCGGGGAAACGTCCTTTATATCAACCGGGTGGGGCCTGGTCCGCAAGTAGGCGGTGGCGCTGCCCACCGATAGAAGGATCGCGAGCGCCAGTATCGCGGCGCGCTGCACGCGGGATATAGAAGCCGCCGCCTCCCCGATTGACCTGAGAAAGCATTGAAGTTTTGCCTGCATTGCTTAATCATCATAGCATGGCAATACAAGCAGTGCAAATCCGTTCAGTGTTTCCCGCGGGCGCCGCCTCCGGTTTCAGATCACTATGTTGACCAGCTTGCCCGGAACCACGATGACCTTTCGAATTTGTGCATCAGCGATGTGCTTCCTCGCGTTAGCTGCCGCGAGCGCGGTCTCTTTCATCTCCTCCTCGGTGATGCCCGCGCTGACGGTGATCCTGTCCCTGACCTTTCCATTTACCTGCACAACCATCGTCAATTCCTCGGGACGGGCCAGCTCCTCGTCGAAGGACGGCCAGGGGTCATTGTGAACGCTCTCGCCCTCACCCACGACCTCCCAGAGCTCCTCGGCGATGAAAGGAGCGAAGGGTGCCAAGAGCCGGATCGAGGCCCGAACCGCCTCGGCAAGGACTTCCCTGTCCGGCGTCCCCTCGGACTCGTAATGGTATATGCCGTTGACGAGCTCCATGATGAAGCTTACGGCGGTGTTGAAGGCGAACTGCTCGATATCACGGGTGACGTTCATAATGGTCCTGTGCACCAGGCTTCTCATCGCTCTGTGCCTTGCCTCCGGTCCCTGTGCCGGGTCACCGTCGGCCACGGCCGGCAGATACCTCTCGTGCACCATCCTCCATACCCTGCCGAGGAACCTGTGCGCTCCTTCAACCCCGGTATCGCTCCAGTCCTTGGACAGCTCGGGGGGTCCCATAAACAGCAGGTACAGGCGCAACGTATCGGCGCCCAGGCTCTCCAGGTACTCACCGGGTGTCACGACGTTGCCCTTCGACTTCGACATCTTCGCGCCGTCTTTGGTTATCATGCCCTGGCACAGGAGGTTGGAAAAAGGCTCGTCAAACGCGATCAGCCCCAGGTCGTGTATGACTTTGGTGAAAAACCTGGAGTACAGCAGGTGAAGGATGGCATGCTCTATGCCTCCTATGTACTGGTCCACCGGCATCCAGTACGCGGCCTCATCCCTGTCGAAGGCCGCCCCGTCCTCGCGAGGGCTAACGTACCTGAAGTAATACCATGACGAATCGACGAACGTGTCCATGGTGTCCGTCTCACGCCTGCCGGGTCCTCCGCAGGCGGGACACGGCGCACTGTAAAAGGATTCCTGGTGCGGCAGGGGCGACGCGCCGCCCTCCTCGAGGGCCAGATCCTCGGGCAGCACGACCGGCAGGTCCGCCTCGGGTACGGGTACCACGCCGCACCTCTCGCAGTATATGACCGGTATCGGAGCGCCCCAGTACCTCTGTCTGGAAACAAGCCAGTCCCGCAGGCGGTAGTTCACCGCTCTGGAGCCCCAGCCCTCTTTCTCCAGCAGGTCGCAAACCAGATCCTTGCCCCGCCCGCTCGGCGTCCCGTCGAAGTCGCCCGAATCGCACATGGTCCCGGGGTCCTCGTACGCGGCCTGCATACCGTCCGCCTCGAGGCCGGCGGCAGGTGGCTGTATCACCACACGGACCGGCAGGTCGTATTTCCTCGCGAACTCGAAGTCGCGCTGGTCGTGCGCCGGGACCGCCATGACCGCGCCGGTCCCGTACTCAATGAGCACGAAGTTTGCCGTGTAGACAGGCACCCGTTCACCGTTGACGGGGTTTATGACGTAATCGCCCAAAAAAACGCCGTCCTTTTCAGCCTCGAGAGCCGTACGCTCGAACGCCGACCGGCCTGCCATCTTCTCCCGGAAGGCCCTCACATCGTCCTCGCGCCCTGTTCCCTCGACGAGCTTGTCGACCAACCGGTGCTCAGGGGCGAGCAGGAAGAACGTCACGCCGTAGAGGGTGTCAGGCCTGGTTGTGTAGATCCTGATCTTCTCGCCGGTGGACTCGAGGGTGAAGTCGACCTCCGCCCCCTGCGATTTGCCTATCCAGTTGCGCTGCATGGTGAGGACGCGCTCCGGCCACCCCTCGAGTTTGTCCATGTCAACGAGCAGCCTTTCGGCGTAATCGGTAACCTTGAAAAACCACTGGTTGAGCCATCGCGCCACAACCAGGGTGCCACACCTCTCGCAGGTGCCGTCGTTGAGAACCTGCTCGTTCGCCAGCACCGTGCCGCAGGAGGGACACCAGTTCGTGGGCGCGCTCGCCTTGTAGGCCAGCCCGCGCTCGAACATCTGCAAGAAGAACCACTGGGTCCAACGGTAGTACTCGGGCTCGCAGGTCGACAGGGCCCTCTCCCAGTCGTACGAATAGCCCAGGCGCTTGAGGTCGTACGATATTAGGTCGATGTTGGCGCGCGTCCAGGCGGCGGGGTGAACGCCGCTCGATATCGCGGCGTTCTCGGCAGGCAATCCGAAGGCGTCGAATCCCATGGGATGCATAACCGCGAAGCCCCTGCGCCTGTAATAGCGCGCCAGTACGTCCCCCAGGGTGTAGTTGGCGACGTGGCCCATGTGGGCCGGCCCGCTCGGGTAGGGGAACATAACCAGGACGTACTTCTTTTCCCGGCCGAGGTCCGCCACGGCGCGCGCCGAGCCGCGCTCCTCCCATATCATGCTCCACTTTTTCTCGATTCGCCCGGGATCGTAGTCGGGGACCAAGCACTCACCTCCGGAATAAGCTCGATATTAACACAATGGAGATATTACCCGATTCGACGTCCGTGGTCGCGGTCGCAGCTGCGCCGCCGCGCCTCAGTCCGTATGGCGGCTCTCAGCCCTCAGGCCGCACAGCAGCATGTTAACCATCTCTGAGGCGAGAG
Source organism: uncultured Acidimicrobiales bacterium (assembly GCA_964485255.1). Taxonomy (GTDB): domain Bacteria; phylum Actinomycetota; class Geothermincolia; order Fen-727; family Anoxymicrobiaceae; genus CAZEJS01. The sequence continues at coordinate 4,000 of CAZAIS010000237.1, forward strand.
CCTCGACGTCGAGTTCGACCCGCTGCCCCATCATGATGTCCCTGTAGGGCACCTGGAGAAACAGCATGAGCATCGCGCGCGACACCAGCTCGTTGTCCACCTCGCGGAACTCGCCGCTCGCCTCTCCCCTCGCCAGGATGTCGGCGAACAGAGCCGTCATCCTGCGGTCGAAGTCGTCCCAGAGCGCGTAGAGCCCCGGGTCCGCCGCCAGTCCCTCGCTCATGTACGTCATGAGCACACCCCGGTTCTCGATGAACAGCCTGTAGCACTGGGTGAAGCTGTACTCTATTCTCCCGGAGATCTCTTCGTCACCTGACGGGATCATGGACTTCGAAGCCTCGTAGATGCCCTTGAACAGTTCGCTCACCAGATCGTAGAAGACATGCCGCTTATTGGCGAAGTACCTGTAGAAGGTGCCGCGCGCAACCTGCGCTTCCTCCAGGATATCCGACACCGTCGTGTCCTTGTACCCCTGCTTGGAGAATACCGCTCTTGCCGCTTTGAGAATCCTGGCCTTAACGTCGGCCCTTGCCAACGCCGCCCCCTTTTTATCGCACCGGGCTCCAGCCTCCTGATTTTATCACGGCGGTGCCGGGCCGACCTACTCTCCGACTATTCCCCCGGCCGCAAAACCGACCGTCCTCGCCGCCGTTGCGGCTTTGTGGACTTGGCCGGCGGTTGATGGTTTAATCAGTCGCGAGCGATCAAGGAGGAGATATGAGCGCAAGCAACGGCGAAGTCAGTATCTACGGGGCGGGCATGTCCGGCCTGATAGCGGCGATCAATCTGGCGCGTGAAGGGTACTCCGTTACCGTACACGACAGGGAGCCCGGGTACGGCGGCTCTCA
>CAZAIS010000238.1:0-4824 GCA_964485255.1 uncultured Acidimicrobiales bacterium
GTCGCCGCGCACGAGGAAGGGCTCGGGATCGGAAGGCACAACGACTCCAGGGGGGATTTCAGCGTAAGGGTGAGCACTTCCGGAAAGACGCCGGTGGTGGCGGAGCGCGCCATGTACTTCAGGTACAAGCCGTACCTCACCGGCGGCCACGACGTCATCGGGGCGACCGCCGCCCGGACGTGCTGGTACTTCGCCGAGGGCTGCACACGCACCGGCTTCGACACCTACCTGTGCGTGGCGAACCCGGGGAAGAAGAACGCGAAGGTGAACATCAGCTACTACTGCGGCGACGGCGCGCTCATTGAGAAAAAGGACGTGAGCGTGAAGGCCCACAGCAGGATCACGATCGCCGCCCATGAGGGCGGCCAGGGCATCGGCAGGCACGATGACGCGCACGGTGACTTCAGCGTGAAGGTACGCTCGGTCAACAAGGTGCCGGTGGTGGCCGAGCGCCCGGCATACTTCTTTTACAAACCGTTCTGGAGCGGGGGGCACGATGTCATGGGCGCGAAGGCCCCGGCCCGCCGGTGGTACTTCGCCGAGGGCTGCACCCGTCAGGGTTTCGACACGTACCTGTGCCTCGCGAATCCCGGCGATGAGAAGGCGGTCGTAAAAGTCGAGTACTTCCTGGGCGACGGAAAGGTCGAGACCGCCTCCGGCATCGAGGTGGGCCCCGAGAGCCGCGTGACGGTGGCCGTTCACGGGGCGCCGGGCGGGATCGGAAGACGGGACGACGCGGGGGGCGACGTCGGCATGAGAGTCGTATCCACCAACGGGGTGCCGGTGGTGGCCGAGCGCCCCATGTACTTCGCCGAGAGGTGGCGGACCATGGATCGCGCCGCTATTGCAAACGCGTGGGGATGGGGGGACCGCGCCTACGGCAACCGCTCGCGCCCTCAGGTCGCGCTGACCTTCGACTGCGAGAACGGTGGCAACGCGAACGGCCTGCTGGACATACTGAAGCAGAAGGGCTTCCACGCGACGTTCTTCCTGCTGGACCAGATAGCGACGGCTCAGCAGGCGTTGGTCGTGCGCATGGCGGACGAGGGCCACGAGATCGGGAACCACGGCGTGACCCACTCGCAGTTCACCAGGCTGTCTCCATCCCAGGTAACCTGGGAGCTGGGGACAGTGGACGCGCACGTGGTCAACCTGACGGGGCTGTCGACGAAACCCTACTTCAGGTTCCCGTACGGGGAGCGAAACGCGGGCCTCATCGCCCAGGTGAACAGCCTCGGGTTTCTATCGATGTACTGGAGCGTAGACCCCCAGGAGTGGAGGGGCTCAAACTCCGTGGACGCCGTAGTCGGCAACGTGATCGGCACGTCGGGCCCCGGGGCCGTCATACTGATGCACGATTCGCCGAAGACTATCGCCGCGTTGCCTCGCATCATCGACGGCCTCGTGGCGAGGGGACTTGCGCCGGTGACGCTCACTGAGCTGATGTTTCCCGGGCCGTAGAGGAGCTGTAGCCGCGCGGGCCGCAATATCGAAAGGGTGCGTGGATGCACGACAAGAAGAGAGGCGGAGAATCCCCCCATGGCGGTCTTTCCGAGAACTGGAAGACGGTCGTCGCGCAGGGCGCGGCGTCTCTGGCGCTGGGCGTCGTGATAGTCGCGGTACCCGAGCTGACCGCAAGGGTGGTTTCCATACTCCTCGGAGCGTTCCTCCTGGTCTACGCGCTCATCTCCCTCCTGGCCGCGCGCTCCGCCAGGAGCGAGTCCCTCCCCTCGGCCTGGCTCATCGTTCGCGGGGTGATCGCGGCCGCGGGCGGCCTGGTTGTCCTGTTCTGGCCGGGGCTCAAAGCCCTGACGCTCCTGTACATCCTCGCCGTATTCGCGATCGCGGTGGGCGTGCTTATCGGTGCGCTGGGGCTTATCCAGGGATGGAAGCGGGGATACAAGGCGATAGCGGGCGTCGGGGGGCTGCTCTCGGTCCTGTATGGAGTAATCGTCATCAGCCGGGCCTCAGACCTGACCGGTTCGTTCGTGTGGATGACAGGCCCGTACGCGATCGCGCTCGGCATGTGGCTTATGGTGCTCGGACTCGGCGCCCGGAGCATCCAGAGGAGGCTCCAGGCGGGCCGGACTTGAATAAATGTGCAGCCAGGCCCGGCCGCCGCGCGCGCCGCCGGATGAGTACGCGTTTCATGCCACGTGACATTCGGGATTCTTAAGCATCAGCGCTACTTGCTCGTCGGCTGAGGGGTCGCGGTGGCCACGCGTATCAGGGTCCTGCCGCCGTCACGACTTATGGATACGGCCCTTCTTCCTTCCGGGCTGTCCATGGTGAACAGCTTACGGTCCCCTTCGTCACTAGCCATGGTCGTGTCCCTGAAGCCCGGCATTCCGGACAGTTTCTCCCGGTACCATGCTACAACGGCTTCGAAGTCGTCTTCTGAATACATCTCGTCAGAACAGGTGGTCTCATCGTCCATCTCAATGAAAGCGTTGGGATAGACAGGGACACCCATTTCCGCTTCTGTTGGTGTCCGTGTCTTTATCTGGTTAGTCGCCCTGTCCATCTGCTTCTTTTCTTCCTTTTCCTGCATCTCTTTGGTACATCCGACCAACAGGCCGATTATGAGAAGAAGTGATAACAGGATTGCTGATTTCTTCAACTTACCTCCAAACCAATCGTCTGAGTTGCCGGCACCCTTGGGCTTATTCCACGGTGCGCACCTTGACCTTGCGCCCGGGCAACCATCAACCGGTATTTCCTCACACTTTCCTCCCGACATCGTGATTTTACCATTTCAGTTCCATCTCAGGCCTCCGAACACGAACAGCGGTCGGTAACACCTGGACTCGGTCTCGAAACGGGACAAGGTCTGCGAGCCGGCGGCGTTCCTCTAAAGCACCTTTTTCCCGACCTTTCAGGCTTCATCCGCCGGGTTCTATCTCGTTGGAACCTCGCGTTGCCGGAACTGCCGATTCGGTGCGCGCCTCAGCAATACAAGCCATCTCTCCTTCCCGTTTCATACGGGAAATCCGGGGCAATATGACCGACCCCGAAAGGTTAAGTTATACTGCGTAGGTGGGATGGTGTATTCGAGCGGGGAGTGATTCTATGAAGGACTGCGTTAGATGCGGGGCTTCGAACGACGACACCGCCGCCTTCTGCAGGAGTTGCGGGAACCGGTTCCGGGGAGAGGACGAGACGGACGCGCGCGCCGGCGGCCCGGTTGCCCCTCCACCCGGCGGCCCGGTCCCGCCTCCACCCCGCGGAGCGATCCCGCCTCCACCGGGGCCGCCGCCGCGCGGTGAGGCGCTACCGCCGCCGGGGCCTCCACAGCCGCCGCCTTACCCGCCCCGGGGGACCCCGAAGGGTTTCCCTTCCGGTTTCGGTTTCTACGAGGGTCCTCCTCCCGAGGGCCCGGACGTGTACGCCGGCTTCTGGATCAGGTTCCTCGCGCTGATGATCGACGCGTGTATCGTCGGCTTCATATTCTTTCCGGTAAGGTTCTTCACGGGGAGCTGGACCACCGTCGCGATCGTCGCCGGGGCGTCAACGTTCGCTTACTTCGTGGCCCTATTCGCCTATCTGATAATCCTGACCGGGTACCGGGGGCAGACGTTCGGGAAGATGGCGATGCGCCTCAAGGTGTACAAGCAGGACATGACACCGGTAGATTACGGCACGGCGGCCGCGCGCGAGTTCTCGAAGATTCTCTCGGCCCTCATCCTCTGCATAGGCTTCATCATGGCCGGGACCGACGAGCGCAAGCGCGCCCTGCACGACAGGATCGCAGGCACCTACGTGGTCAAGTACTAGAGATCCGGGGGGCGTTATGGGGTTCGATACAGACGTGCTGGTCGTAGGGGCCGGTACCGCGGGGACGTACGTTGCCTGGAAGCTCGCGTCTTTCGGCTTCAAGTGCACCGTGCTCGAGAAGCGGAGGCTTGAGGACCTGGGCTCCGAGATCGGGCCCTTCCACATGGAGGAACACTCCTTCGACGCGTTCGAAATCCCGCCTCCCCGGGGGGACGAACTGCTCCACAGGATAACCGGGATGAAGACATGGTCGCCTGCTTTCGAGAGCTCTCTGGAGTTCAGCCTGCCTACGCTGGTGATGGACAAGCCGCTCTTCACCCGGCGCCTGCATTCTTACGCGCTCGAGGCGGGCGCCGAGCTCGTCGAGAACGCGGAGGTCAGCGGTCTCATCATGGAAGGCGGCATCCTCAGGGGCGTGCGGGCGCGTACCCCCGAGGGAGAAACGCAACGGTGTGCCCGGCTCGTCTTCGACGCCAGCGGAATAGACGGAGCCGTCCGGACCATGATGCCGCGCACGCCCTGGTTCGAAAACGATCCCGTCACCAGCGAGGACACGATATTCGTCTACATGGAAACCTGGCGCGATTGCGTCGGCAGCCTGGAGGGCGAACTCGGCAGCTTCCCTTACTACGTGGGCTGGTGCGCGCCGGGGCCCGGTGACACTAGGATCGTAGGCGTCGGGATGGGCGGCTCCGCCGAAGCGGCGAAGCGCCGCCACCGTGAGTTGGTCGAGGTCCTTCCCTTGAAGGGCGAGTTCGTGAGCAGCGCGGGCGGCCGCATTCCGTACAGGAGGCCGCCGTTCTCCCTGGTGGACAACTCCCTCATGATCGTTGGAGATGCCGCGTGCATGAACAAACCGTTCTCCGGCGAGGGTGTGACCTCGGGCTTCAGCGGCTGCCGCGCCGCTGTCGCGGCGGCGGCCTCGGCGCTGTCATCGGACGACCTGACCCGAGACGCGCTCTGGCCGTACAACGTCGAATACTTCACGGGGCAGGGGGCCAAATTCGCCTTCCTCACCGCCGTACTGCCCGCGGTAATGTCCGTATCGCC
>CAZAIS010000239.1:0-4793 GCA_964485255.1 uncultured Acidimicrobiales bacterium
TTCCTTGCTGCCGGTATGGTCCTTGTCCACGGTCGCCTTGATTGACTCCGCTCCGTCGAAAAGCGAAACCAACTGGTCCGCCTCGTAGCCCAGCGCTTTAAGAAGGACGCTTACCGGCTGGCGCCGCTTCCTGTCTATCCTTACGCCAAGGGTGTCTTTCTTGTCTATCTCGAGCTCGAGCCAGGCGCCGCGTGACGGGATTATCTTCCCCGAGAAGAGTATCTTGTCGGTGTCCTTGTCGATCTCGCGGTCGAAGTAGACGCCGGGCGACCTCACGAGCTGGCTGACCACTACGCGTTCGGTGCCGTTGAAGATGAAGGTGCCCTTATCCGTCATCAGTGGGAAGTCCCCCATGAACACGGACTGTTCCTTGATCTCACCGGTCTCCTTGTTGATGAGGCGCACGTCGACGAACAGCGGCGCGGCGAAGTTCATGTCCTTCTCTTTGCACTCGTCCACGTTGAACTTCGGGTCCCCGAAGAAATGCTGGCCGAACTCCACCGCCATGGTCCCGGTGAAATCCTCGATCGGAGAGATGTCCCTGAAAATCTCGGCCAGGCCGTCGCCCATGAACCACTCGAACGACCTCTTCTGGATTCCGATCAGGTCCGGCACCGGCAGGACCTCCGGTATTTTGGCGAACGAAATGCGCTTGCGTTTTCCGTGAAGTGCGACCGACAAAAATATCCCCCCTAGCGACTTGAAAAATGGGCTATAATGGGACTCGCAAACAAACCCTCTCGAACGATAAGACATATCTGACTAGCCAAACTTTGATACTACCAATTCTTGCTCCCGCCGTCAATCATCATTTTTTCCGAGGTTTCAGAGTCCCATATCCGGCTGGAGGAGCCCTCAGAAAGCCGGAAACCCCGCGCCCGGGTTCCGGCAAACGGTGCGGGGTCGCATGACAACCGGAACGGGCCGGGTTCCGCCGTCCCGGTCAGACGCTCCGCTGGAGCGGGGCGGGGCGAGCGGGGTCCGGCCGCGGTTGTCGCTATTTCAGTTCGACGGTCGCGCCGGCGTCCTCGAGCTGGCTCTTGATCTTCTCGGCCTCGTCCTTGTTGACGCCTTCTTTTACGGGCTTCGGGGACTCCTCTACAAGCGCCTTGGCCTCTTTGAGCCCCAGGTTCGTTATCGCGCGGACTTCCTTTATGACAGGGATCTTTTTGTCCCCCGCGGATACCAGTATGACGTCAAACTGCGTCTTCTCCTCGGCCTCGGGAGCCGCTTCGCCGCCGGCGGGGGCGCCGGCCGCCACGGCCACGGGCGCGGCCGCGGTCACTCCCCAGACCTCCTCGGCAAGCTTGTTGAACTCGGCGATGTCCAGCGGCGTCCATGTCTCGCTGATCATGTCGAACGTGTCTTTCGGGCTCATCTTCTCGGCCAAGACAATCACCTCTCCCGTCTTTGTCTAATCCTCAATCCTTGTCGGGGGCGTCAGGCGTGGTTTTTTCTCCCCCGGCCTGTCCGGTTTCCTCCTGCTCCCCGGAAGGCCCGGCCTGCTCCCCGGTTTCCTCCGGCTTCGCGGTATCCTCAGCCCCGTGGGTCTCCTCCGGCTTCGGGGCATCATCCACCTTCGCGGTCTCCTCCGCCGCCGGGCTTTCCTCCGCCGTAACGGCGGGCGTATCGGCGGCCTTCCTGTCGCCGAACGCCTTCAGCAGGCCGACCATTCTCCGCAGAGGGCCGGCGACGTTTCCGCTCAGCCTGGCCAGAGGCGCCTGGATGGCGCCCACGAGCTGTGCCAGCAGGACCTCGCGGGGCGGCAGGGCGGCGAACGCCTCGACCTGCTTCCCGTCCATGACGCCCCCTTCAAGCCAGCCACCCAGCAGGAAGAACTCCTTGCGGCCCTTTGAGAAATCCTTGATCGCCTTGGCCACGGTGCCGGGTTCCTTGCGGACGAAGACAACCGCCACCGGCCCGTCGATCAGGGGTGTCAGATCTTCCTTGGGGGTCTCCGCGAGGGCGATTCTGGTGAGGGTGTTCTTGATGACCCTCAACTCGGAGTCCATCCCCTTCAGGCTCGCGCGGATCTCGTTGGCCTCGGCCACCCTCAGACCCCTGTAACGCAGGACCAGCAGCGAGTCCGCCTCGCCGAACCAGTTCGCTATCTGCTTGACCTTGTCTTTTTTCTCCTGGCTCGGCATTCCTCGAACCTCCAAAAAATCAGGCCTCGGAGACGAGGCCTTCTATCACGTCCACCTCGGCAGGTCTCTTGATTAAGCCCTCTGGCGCCTGCTGTCTCCGGCTACCGGTATTCCATTGTCAGCGGCCCCGACTGTAGCAGACGGAAAGGCCGCTTGTCAAAATCAGGCGGGTGCCTTCTCCTCTATGAAGTCGCGGGTCACCGTCGTGTCCACCGGCACCCCCGGGCTCATCGTGCCCGAGAAGGTAATGCTCTTGAGGTAGCGGCCCTTCGCGGCCGCCGGCCTCGCCCTGATGAGCTCCTCGAGGACCGAGGAGTAGTTCTCGAGGATATCCTCGGCCTCGAACGAAAGCTTGCCCACCGCGAGATGCACGTTTGCCTGCTTATCCACCCTGTACTCTATCTTGCCGCCTTTCGCGTCTCTAACGGCCTTCTCTATGTCGAAGGTGACCGTTCCGCTCTTCGGGTTCGGCATGAGGCCCCTGGGCCCGAGTATCTTCCCGATACGACCGACAATGCTCATTACGTCAGGCGTGGCCATGGCGGCGTCGAAGTCCATCCAGCCGCCCTGGACCCTCTCGACGAGGTCCTCGCCGCCGACGACGTCGGCGCCCGCCTTCTCGGCCTCGGCGGCCTTGTCTCCAATGGCGAAGACGGCCACCCTCACGGTCTTGCCGGTGCCCTTCGGCAGCATTACGGTGCCTCTGACCATCTGGTCCGCCCGGCGCGGGTCCACCCCAAGCTTCACGGCGACCTCGAACGTCTCGTCGAAAGCGGGGTCCGCCATCTCCTTCACGAGCTTCACCGCCTCGTAGGGGTGATACAGCTTGTCCGCCTCGATCTTGGCTAGCTTCTCCCGGTACTTCTTGCTTCTCTGCTTCAAATCGATTCGCTCCTCGTCAGGTCCGCGGGCCGCTCGCGGCCCTCCCTATTCTATTCGCCTTCCGTCACCTCGAGCCCCATGCTGCGCGCCGTTCCCTCGAGGATGCGCACCGCCGCGTCGATGTCGTTCGTGTTGAGGTCGGGGAGTTTGACCTGCGCCACCTCGCGTACCTTGTCTCTCGATATCGTTCCCGCCTGCTCACGATTAGGCTCACCGCTGCCCTTCTCGAGTCCCGCCGCGTCCAGGAGGAGTTTCGCGGCGGGCGGCGTCTTGGTTACGAACGTGAAAGACCTGTCCTCGTACACGGTTATCTCGACGGGGATGATCTGCCCCAAGTCGTTCATTGTGCCGGCGTTGTACTGCTTGCAGAACTCCATTATGTTCACGCCGTGCTGCCCGAGCGCCGGCCCGACCGGCGGGGCGGGGTTCGCCTGCCCGGCGGGGATCTGCAGCTTGATAACGGTCATTACCTTCTTTGCCATCTGGCTTCCCTTCCTTACAGCTTGATGACCTGGTCGAAGGTCAGCTCCACGGGAGTCTCCCGTCCGAAGATGGAGACCAGCACCTTGAGCTTGCTCTGGTCGAGGCTGACCTCGCTTATAATACCGGTGAAATCGGCGAAGGGCCCTTCGACCACTTTGACGCCTTCGCCCTCGAGGAACTCGGCGGACACCTTCGGCTTCTCGGCCTTCTGCCTTGCGAGCACACGGTCCACTTCCTGCTCGGGTATGGGCGTGGGCCGGGCCGAAGTGCCGACGAAGCCCGTCACGCCGGGCGTGTTGCGCACCACGTACCAGGAGTCGTCGTCGAGCTGCATCCGGACCAGCAGGTACCCGGGCAGAAGCTTTTTCTGGGTGAGCTGCTTTTTCCCGGACTTGTACTCGAGGACGTCCTCCACGGGTACGACGACCTCAAAGATCTTCTTCTGCATGTGCATCGACTCTATGCGATGCTCCAGGTTCGCTTTTACCTTGTTCTCGTACCCGGAATATGTGTGAACGACGTACCACTTCTCGTTCCGGCGGACCATGTGAACTCATTACTCCTTTTCCGGCGTGCGGCGCATCGCCTCGGACGGCGCCGGATTCGCCGTGGTTGAACCCTAGGCTATTATCAGGCCGAGCAACTTCGAGAAGACGAGGTCCAGGACCAGGATGAAGGTCGCCACGACGGCAACTGTGATCAGCACCACCACCGTGTAGTTGACTACATCGGTCCTGCTGGGCCAGATGACCTTCTTCATCTCGATGATGACGTCTTTGTAGAACTGCTTGATCGTGTTCCAGACGCCTTTTCTTTCCGCCTTCTTCTTCTCGGCGGCCTTCTTCCGGGCGGCCATCTGACGCTGTCTCTGCGCGCCCTGCTTCGATTTTTCCTGGACTCTTCTAAGCTCTCTGTTTGCCATCTTCCCGCCTGGTTCCGGGGCTTCGCGCTCTACCGCGCCGGTCCCCGCCTATGGCAGGCCCGGAGGGTCTCGAACCCCCAACCTCCGGTTTTGGAGACCGGCGCTCTACCAATTGAGCTACGGGCCTACGGTACCAACTAGAAAACTACCGTGTCTCGCGGTGCAGCGTGTGACACCTGCACCACTTGCAGTACTTCTTCATCTCGATACGGTCAGGATCGTTGGTCTTGCTCTTCCTGCTCGTGTAATTTCGGCGCTTGCACTCCGTGCACGCCAGCGTCACGATTACTCTCATGTATCCCGCCTACTCGTTGATCTTGATGACCCTGCCCGCGCCAACCGTGCGCCCACCCTCGCGG
>CAZAIS010000240.1:0-4785 GCA_964485255.1 uncultured Acidimicrobiales bacterium
GGCGCCGGCTACGGGGGGATGTTCCACCGCTGGGCCCAATCGGCCGGGGCGGGCCCCTACAACAGTTTCGGGAACGGCTCGGCCATGAGGGTGAGCCCGGTGGGCTTTGCCATGGGGTCGATGGATGAGGTGCTGGCCGAGGCACAGATCAGCGCGGAGGTCACCCACAACCACCCCGAGGGCGTGAAGGGAGCCCGGGCGACCGCCTCGGCGATATACCTTGCCAGGACGGGCGCGACAAAAAAGGACATCCGCGATTTCATCGAGGAGTCTTTCGGGTACGACCTGCGCGAGCCGGTAGACGAGATACGAAAGCATTACGGCTGGGACGTGACCTGCCAGGGGTCCGTCCCCCAGGCTATTACCGCGTTTCTCGAGTCGGACGGCTTCGAGGACGCCGTAAGGCTGGCGGTATCGATAGGCGGTGACAGCGACACCATCGCCTGTATAACCGGCGGAATCGCCCATGCCTTCTACGGGTCCGTCCCCGATCCCATAGAGCGCGAAGTCATGGCGCGTCTTGACGGCAGGCTGGCGGAGGTCGTGACCGGCTTCATGAGAAGGTTCGTCTCCGACCGCTGAAGCAGGTCGGGACGAGGGGAATCGCCGGCACTGAAGCGGCAGTGCCCGACCCCGGGCTCGGTGCCCGTTCCATCAGCATACTGTCCGGTTGAAACATCAACAGAAAACGTATCAGAGGGTCCATTCGTTGATCAATAAATGGATGTACCGGGAACTCGAACCGTGAGGCCTGGTTTGAATAACGGAAGCTGAACGGGTAACATTCTTGATAATGATAGAAAACGGATTTCATACTTGAATCGGTCGGACTCCTTCAGGCGGCTTTATTAAACCATGATTAGGCTTGACGATTTGACACGTATACACGCAAGCGGCAGACGGGGGAAGGCCAAGGAGCGGGGACAAGGGACATGAGCGAGAGCATGACCGGGAATCGAGTCCGAGCCGGCGATGAAAGCCAGGCCGGGAGCAGGAGCGGCGCCGGAGGCGGCGGCGATGCCATGAGCAGCAGCAAGAGCCGTGCCGGCGACCGGAGACGGGTAAGCGACGAAAGCAAGGCCCAGGACAAGAATCGCTCCGGAAGCAGGAGCGGTGGAGGGAACGCCGGCCGGAGCGGCGGTGAGGGCAAGCCCGGGAGCAAGGCCCGGCAAGGCAACAGGCCCCGGCGCCGGAAGAAGAGCGGCGCCGCCAATGCAACCAAGGTTCAGGACAAGAGCCGCTCGGGTAACCAGGACGTGACCGTCAACGCGACCAAAGCCCAGCCTCAAAGCCGCCAGGGTAACCAGGGCGTGACGGCCAACGCGGGTAAAGCCCAGGGCAAGAACCGCCAGGGTAACCAGGGCATGACCGCCAATGCGACCAAGGTTCAGGACAAGAGCCGCTCAGGTAACCAGGGCGTGACCGTCAACGCGACCAAAGCCCAGCCTCAAAGCCGCCAGGGCAACCAGGGCGTGACCGATAATGCCGGCAAAGTTGAGACTAAGAGCCCCCAGGGTAACCAGAGCGTGACCGCCGATGCGAGTAAAGCTCAGGGTAAAAGCCGCTCGGGCAGCCAGGGCGTTAATGCCGCTGAGGGCAAGCCCGGGAGCAAGGCCCGCCAGGGCAACAGGGGCCGGCCCCGGAAGAAGAGTGGCGCCGCCAATACAACCAAGGTTCAGGACAAGAGCCGCCAGGGTAACCAGGGCGTGACGGCCAACGCGGGCAAAGCCCAGGGCAAGAACCGCCAGGGTAAACAGGGCGTAACCGCCAATGCGACCAAAGCTCAGAACAAGAGCCGCTCGGGCGGCCAGGGCATGACCGCCGATGCGAGTAAAGCTAAGAGCAAGAGCAGTTCGGGCAGCCAGGGCGTTAGTGCCGCTGAGGGCAAGCCCGGGAGCAAGGCCCGCCAAGGCAGCAGGGGCCGGCCCCGGAAGAAGAGCGGCGCCGCCAGTGCCGGCAAAGCCCAGGGCAAGAACCGCCAGGGTAACAAGGGCGTAATCGCCAGTGCGAGCAAAGCCCGGGGCAAGGGCCGCTCTACCGGCGGAAGCCGGGCCGGGAACAACGGTGGTGCCCGCAAGAAGAGCCGTGCGGGGACGACCATTAACGGCAGGGGTTCTTACCTGGACCAGGCTGAGCGCGGCCGCGACATTGTGCGTGCATTCAACATGTACAAGCACGGCTCGCAATGCAGGCGGTGCGGGGAGAGTCACCCCGCCTGCCTCATGTTCTACGACCGCGATGCGGGGGAGAAGATCTCCATATCGTATGCCAGGCGGTACTGGCGTGACGGGGACCACGCCTTCGAGATGCTGGAGCGGTGCGAGTGCTACTGCAGCAACTGCTTCGCCAAGAAGTTCGAGCGTACGGACCGCGAGGCGCGCGGTTTCAGGTTGTGGATAGACGAATACAAGCGCGAGAACGGGTGCGTCCAGTGTCACGAGGACGACCCTGTCTGCCTCGAGTTCCACCACAGGGACCCCTCCGAGAAAGAGATCACCATCGCGCAGTGCAAGACGAAGAAGAAGGCGCTCGAGGAAATGCAGAAATGCGATATCCTCTGCTTCAGGTGCCACGACAACCTGCACTGGGAAGAGGACAAGTGCGTGAATTAGACATTGTCCCGCTGGATAGCCCTATCCACTGACAGGCAACCCGCAACCGACCCCGGCCTGGCTCCCGCGCCGACGGGATTGATTGATAGTGATGAAGAAGGACGCGGTCAAGAGAGCCCTGTTGATAGCCGCCGGATCCGTTTCTCTCGGCCTCGGCGTTACCGGTATCTTTCTGCCGGTGCTTCCAACCGTACCTTTCCTCCTGCTGACCGCCTACTGCTACGCCCGCGGCTCGAAGCGCCTCTACGACCGTCTGATGGACCACAGGGTGCTCGGGCCGTACATCCAGAACTACGTTGAGTACCGGGCGGTGAAGCTCAGCGTCAAGATAACAACGCTGGCCTTTTTGTGGGGGACGCTCGCTATCTCGGTAATACTGGTACCGAATTTCTACATGCGCATAACGCTCGCGGGCGTCGGCGTCGCGGTGAGTGTCCACGTGCTGTGCCTGAAGACGCTCAAGGCGGCGGAGCCGGACGATTCGGCAAAGGACGAGGAGGGACTGCAAGGCTGATCGACGACCGCCTTCACCCGTAGCCGGAGATGCCGCGCCGGGGGGGTCTCGCCGGCGCCTGCCTCAGTCCCCCGCCGGGGCCGTCGCCGACACCGTGAAGGTGTCGCCCGCCGATCCCGCGAGCTCGATGAGACTCCCGGCCGGTACGTAGACCTCGCCGCTGTCGATCTCGCTGTCGTATATTGACTCCCCCTCGGGGCCGAAGACGACCACCCTGTCCGCGCTGGGCTTCTTGACCTTGAGGACGAGGTCCGGCCCGGCCTTGAGCCACTCGTCGTAGACCTCTTTGCCTATGGTGATCGATTTCTCTCCCATATCGAGAGTCGCCGCGTCACTGATGGGGCTGAAGAGCATGTCGGATATCCACATCCAGGTCTGCCCGTTCCTGTCGATCAGGTTCATCTCGGTGAGGTCCCGGATGACGCTCGATGTCATGCCCGCGAAGGTGGGAGACTCCACGAGCAACGAACCTCCCAGGATGACGTACCCGGGCAGCCGCGTATCCGTGCTCAACTCGAGCACGTCGCCGCCCGCCTGCTGTATGGACTGCCAGGGTCTCGCGTTACGCCTGAGCCACATCGAGCCGTCGACGTCGATACGCAGCGACTTCGGGTCGGTGGCGGCCGGGATCATTTCAGCACTGCTCATCCAGAGCCCGATGACACTCTTGATAAGCGCCGTCCGCCCGCCGACTGATACCAGAGCCATGATGTTCCCTTCCGGGTCGTAGAGGCGCCCGCCGTTGTACACAAAGGTGATCGGCTTCCCACTGGAGCCGGTGATTGAGACCGTGTTCGCGCCGGTATCGACTTCAATGGTGTCGAGATCCGAGCCGCTGTCGTAGAGACCGGCAAAGGATTCATACCCGGGCGGGAGGGGCTGGGGCGCTGTCGGGACGGTGACGGGGGTCGGTTCCTTCTTCATCAGGTTCTTGGCCACGAGCACGTTCTCCAGCACGCTCAAGGCGATTGCCGCCGCAGAACTCCCGTGACCGGCCTCCATGACCGCCACCGCTATCCTCTTTTCCGGGACCACCAGGAGCTCCGAGTGAACGTCCTGCGTATCTCCGCCCTTTGCGATGACCTTTATCCCCTGTTTTTCAAAATCGGGCAACGAGACCGCGTCCAGGCCGAGCCCGTACGCCAGCTCAGGGTTCAAACCGACCTGCTTGACCGCCTCTTTCGCCCAGGTGGATGGGTGGGCCGTTGTCATCTCATCGACGGACTTCTGCGACAGGACGCGCGGGCCGCCCCTGGTGAAAGAATCGCCGAAAAGGACCAGTTCCTCCGCGGTGGTGGAGAGGCCGCCGGCCCCCAGGAGCGTGACCGCCTCGGGCGGATACCTCTTGCCGGTTTCCGGATCGTAGAAAGCGGCCACTCCGGCGTCGGGGCGGGCCCCGATGCTTTCCCCGGTGCGCGTGAGCGAAAGCGGGGTCAACACCTGGTCGGTCAGGTAGTCGATGTACTTCCGGCCGCTGACCTTCGCCACCAGCATCTCGGCCAGGGTGAACCCGTCGTTGCAGTACGGCGCCGTTTGACCGGGCGCCGCCTTCAGGTGGGAGCGGCCCAGGTTCGCGTATACCTGGGAGTAGAAGTCGGGATTGACCTTGTACCCGAAGTCGTTGGCGGCTGGGGTGCCCGGAAGGCCGCCCTGGTGGTC
>CAZAIS010000241.1:0-4747 GCA_964485255.1 uncultured Acidimicrobiales bacterium
GCCGCCATGCTCGGATCCAACCTGTACTTCGGTGTTTACAACTACGCGACCGGATGCGAGGTCTGGAGGACGCCTGACGGACTCAACTGGACGCAGGTGGTAGGAGGCTCGACCGCTCCCGATCCGGGCCCGGGGTTCGGCGACGCCAACAACTACGGGGCCGAAACGATGACAGTGTTCCGCTCGGCGCTCTACGTTGGCACGACTAATAATACCAGCGGCAGCGATATCTGGAGGACGGGCAACGGAACGAACTGGACCAGGGTGATGACCTCCGGATTCGGGGGCGACAACAACACCATCGAGTCCATGGAAACGCTCGGCTCGACCCTGTACGCAGGGACCGGCAACGGGACCACGGGCACTCAAGTCTGGGGCAGCCCGGACGGCTCCACCTGGACCAAAGCGAGCGCCGACGGGTTCGGCAGCGCAAGGAACATATCCGCGCGCTCCATGGAGGTGTTCGGGTCACAGGTGTACTCCGGAACCGACAACTTCAAGGACGGTTGCGAGATCTGGAGGACGGCTCCCACCCCCGACGTGGACTCGATCTCTCCCGCCTCGGGCGTGAATACCGGAACCGTACACGTGAGAGACCTCGCGGGAATGAACTTCATCAGCGGCGCCACGGTGAAGCTCAAAAAAGGCACCTCCGAGATAAACGCCACCGCTACGACGGTCGCCTCGGGCGAAAAGATCACCTGCGACTTCAACCTGGCGAGCGCCCGGGCCGGCTCCTGGGACGTCTACGTACAGAACCCGGACGGCCAGAACGCGACCCTGGCGAAGGGATTCGAGGTGAGCAACCCCGCCCCGACCGTAACATCCATCGTCCCGGATTCCGGCACCCAGGGCACGACGGTGGACGTGACGAGCATCGGGGGCACGAACTTCTACGGCACTCCCACGGTCAAGCTGAAGAAGAGCGGCTCGAGTGACATAACGGCGACGAACGTGAACGTTGTTTCCTCCAAGAAGATATCGTGCCGGTTCGCACTGCCCGCCAACGCGGCGCCTGGAGCCTGGAACGTCTTCGTTCAGAACGCCGACGGCCAGAGCGCCACCAGGGCCGGCGCCTTTACCGTCCGCAGCTCCCAGTCGGCCTGGTACCTGGCCGAGGGGACCACGTCCTGGGGTTTCAACACCTACATAACGATCGAGAACCCCAACGCCGTCGAGGTCGGCGCTACCGTCACCTACATGACGTCATCGGGAGAGGTCCCCGGCGGCACCCTTGCCCTTCCCCCGCTGAGCCAGACCACTATAACCAACGACGCGCTGATCGCGGCAATGGGAGGGTCGATGGACTTCTCCACCAGGGTGACCTGCCCCGAAGGCAAACCCGTCGCGGTGGACCGCACCATGGAGTGGTCCGGGCCGGCCGCCGCGTCCCCGGAGGGGCACAACTCGGTAGGGGTGAACGCGGCCGCGAAGACCTGGTACCTGCCGGAGGGCAGCGCCTCCTGGGGCTTTGAGTGCTGGCTGCTCATCCAGAACCCGAACGCCGCAGAAGCGAACTGCACCGTGACCTACATGATAGAGGGATCGGGGCCGCAGGTGGCCAAACACACGGTCGATCCCAACTCGCGGGCGACCTTCAGCATGGCTGAAGACATCGGAAACAAAGATGCCTCCATCAAGGTGGAATCAGACGTGCCGGTCATCCCCGAGAGGGCCATGTACCGCAATTACCGCAGGGAAGGACACGACTCCATCGGGACCACCACCCCTGCGCCGGACTACTACCTGGCCGAGGGCACCTCGGCGTGGGGCTTCACGACCTACGTGCTGGTGCAGAACCCGAACCCGGGGCCCGCGAACGTCACGGTCACCTACATGGCGCCCGACGGCGCCCACGAGCAGCCCCCCTTCCAGATGGCGGCTGACTCGCGCAAGACCATCAACGTCAACCGTTCCCTTCCCTCGAAGGACTTCTCCACCCAGGTACACGCCGACGTGCCGATAATCGCGGAGAGAGCCATGTACTGGGGCGAAGGGACCCCGGCCGGCGAGGCCTGCCACGACTCTATCGGGATGAACATGGCCCACGAGACCTTCTACCTCCCCGACGGACAGACGAAGGACGGCAGGGAGACGTGGACCCTCGTCCAGAACCCCAACGCGACCGACGTCACCGTGGAGATCACCTACCTCACGCCCTCGGGAGAAGGGAACGTGACGAAGACCGAAAATGTGCCCGCGTCCTCCAGGCGGACCTTCGGGATGATCGATCATTCCGGCATAAGAGGCAGGGCCGCGATCATGGTCACCTGCACCACCGCCGGGAAAAAGATAATGGTGGAGCGGTCGATGTACTGGAACGGCCGCGGGGCCGGCACGGACACCATCGGGGGCTTCAGCGACTGATTCGGATCCCGATGACGGGTACGTCTACCGGAGCCCGGCTCCCGCGCCGGTATCAGGCTTTGCCGCCCGCGACGCGCCTGGTGGCGGTGCGCTCTTCCGACATGTTCAGCCTGATCGGCGGGGGTCTCCATGCCACCAGGAACGCGACCAGGCCGCTCACCACCAGGAAGACGAGCCACAGCGACCACATCGATTCCCAGTACGTGTTGACGCACTCCCGGAAGAGGGGCCATATGCCCAGCTTGAGGGGGATGATGTCGTTGAAGCGCAGGTCCAGCATGAAGTAACCAATACGCTGTACGCTGACAAAGACCAGGGCTATCGCAGCGGCGATCAGCCCGAGCCTCCAACTGAAGTGCCGTCCCGAACCGAACACCACCGCCACGCCGACGGCGAAACCGATGACCCACCCGAACAGGCCGAGGTCCTTGTGGGTCCACCAGGCGAGCGCCGCGAACGCCCCGGCGGTTACAAGCCCGGCGCCCAGGCCGAACAGGACCGCCTTGAGGTATGACGGCTTGCTGGTGATCTCGCCGTCATAATCATCGGGGATCTGCATGGCCACCGGCAGGTTGGCCGCCCGGCCCTCTCGCCGCTTCCGGCGTAATCTCTCGATCCTTCCCGGGGGATTGAGGGCCTCTTTGTCAGTGGTATCCTTGCTCTCTCCTGTCGGGAACCCTTCAGAGGCCAGAACGGCGGCCTCCCGCTCTTCCCTGGTAGGGATGCGACGCTTCACCTTGCCCGGTGCGCCCGCGGCGAGCGGACCGAGCGGCGTTGCTTCGCGAAGAGGGGTGACGGGCGCCTTTTCCGCGCCGGTCAGAGGCGGAGGCATTCCTTCCACCCGGATCGGCCCGGCGGGCTTTACCGCGCCCGGGACGGCGGGCTCTGCGCTTCCGGGGGCCGGCGGCTGAGCGGGCCGGGTCTCGACCGGCGGAGCCGGGCGGGGCTCGACCGGCGGGGCGGCCGCCTGTTCCACCGGGGTGAACGGGGACAGTATCTCGCGCTGGGTATCATCACTCCAGAAAGCGGCCCTCTCCTCGGGTGTCAACGAAGGTTCGGGGCGTTCCACCGGGGGCGGGGGCGGGGCGGCCAGGTCGTCCAGCGTCGGTCCCCTCCGCCTCTCGGCCGGCTTGCGCAGCTTCTTGTCATCCTTGGGAGGCTTGGGCTCCTTGACCTTCGGTTCCTTCACCTTGGCGGGCTTGGGTTCCTTGCGCCCGCCCATCTGGGCGGCGAACCGCTCCACCGACTCGCGGTGGCAGTCGGGGCAGTAATGGGCTTCCCGCGTCTCCTTGACGCACTCGCGGCAGTAATGCTTGCCGCATTTCATGCAGACAAGATCCGCCTCGACGCCGCTGTGCCACTCACATTCCAAAGTACTCTCCCGGGTGCTTAACCTGCCTGTCGCGCGATCGGTCGCGGCGACATCAATTCCATTATAGGTTATAACGTCGGAATGCCGAATTCGGAATGGTCATCTACCTGGCTCCTACCGATCCCGCGCCGCCGCTCCTGTGGCTCCAGTACATGGCCCTCTCCACCATGATGGGGACCGGGGCTGTGACGCTGGTGGAGAAGCTTGCCGCACCCACGTATGCCGAGGCATCCACGCTCAAGCGCGACCGCGGTCCCAGCTCAAGCTCCACCGGCACGCTCGCGCCGTCCTCCTTCATGAACGTCACGCCAACTGTTATCGCCGAGGCGCCCGGGTTGTCCAACAGGACCCAGGTCTCGAATCCGAAGTCGGTGCAGCCCTCCGCGAGGAACCAGTCCCTGCCCGGCCCGGGGGAGCCGATGGTGCAGTGTCCCGCGCGACGCCCGTTCCAGTACATGCTCCTCTCGCACACCACGGGAACATCCGAGGTCACCTGGGTGGACACGTCCGCCGCTCCCACCTCCCCGAGGAGCCCGACCGTATGGCGCGAGTTGCCCTTGACGCTGTAGACCCGCTTGATCACCTCTCCGGTGTCCAGCCTGAATGTCGCGGTGACACGGGCGTCGCCCGGGCCCGGCCGCTGTATCAGCAGCCAGGTCTCGAAGCCCCAGTCGGTGGAGCCCTCGGAGAGGTACCAGGAGAGGGATGGGTCCTTGCAGCCGATCGTGTTCGTCCCGCAACGCCTGCCCCCGTGGTACATCGAGCGCTCCGCCACGATTCCCGGGGCGCCGGCGTCCACTTTCACGCTGAAGTCCCTCGCACCCACCTCAGCCGCGGCGTTCACGGTCAGCCTCGAGTGGGGACCGAGCCGGTGATCGCGCACCGCTGCGGTGCCGTCGTCGAACTGGTAACTCAGCCGCGCGCCCACCTCGGTGTCGGAGGGGTTGCACAGCAGCACGTAGGTCTCGAAGCCCCAGACGGTCGAGCCCTCCGCGAAGTACCAGGTCC
>CAZAIS010000242.1:0-4738 GCA_964485255.1 uncultured Acidimicrobiales bacterium
GGAAGCCTATCGCTCACCGATCCAAACGATCGGGCGTGTTCCCGGTGTCACCTGGAGCCAGCATCCCGCGGCAGAACGCGATGGTCGCCTCGACCTGCCCGAGGTGGTGCACCTCCGGGTTGACCACGACCTGCCGTTTGATTTGGGTGATCCGGGAGAAGACCTCGCGCCACGGGATGGGATCGTCCAGGGACGGCGCCCGGTGCAGCGCGTGGACGTGGAATGCCTTGAGGGCGTCCAGCGGCAGCGCGGCGACATCCCGGGCGAACCGGCCCCGCGTCACCGTGAAGAGCTGCTGCAGGTCGAGGACGACCCCGCAGTCGCCGGCGAGCCCCGGAGCGGAGGAGAGCAGGCAGTCCCAGAAGCGGGTGATCGACGCGCCGTCCTGGACGCACTGGCCGGTCCGGTTCTCGAGTAGGACCGCCGGCACCGCGCCGAAGCGTTCCTCGAACGCGGCCCGGATCGCGATCATTGCCCGGACGAGGTCCTCCTCGCGGTTCCGCCGGTCGCCCGGGTGGATCTCGACTGCGGCCGGCGCGGCGCCCAGCCGCTCCGCGATCCCGGCCACCATTTCGACGAGGCTCGCCGTCCAGGCGGGGTCGTGCCAGCGGAGGAGCGCCTGCGACCGCACGCCGTCGGCGTCCTTCCGCGGCAGCGACGGCTCGGTATGGAGGATGTACGGCAGCGGCGCTGGCCCGGTCTCGGCATCGTAGAGCTCGGCGATGGCAGCCGGGGTCAGCGGCGAACCCATCTCGAGCCCGGTCCGCTCAACCTCGGTCTTGTTCTTGACGAAGTCCGCCGGGAGTTCGAGGTACTCACAGCAGAGGTCACGGGCGAACTCCAGGCGGGAGCCGAGGCCGCCGCGCTGGCGGATGCCCGAGAGGTTCGGGAAGACGAAGGAAACGCTCCCCGGTTGGTTATTACCCACGCGGCCAGGCCCCCGTCGCGGAGTGCAATGGCCGCCTCGAGGAGACGTCGACAAGTAGGCCTGCGATGGTAACCGCATCGAGGGGACCGGGGAAGGCGGTCATGGCCTCGCAGCGAAGGTTCACCTTTTCCCACCTGCCGGCGACCGGATCGAGACGGCCTTGATCCTGGCCGCCGTGCACATCGACCTCACGTCCTCCTTCTCGAGCTGGCCTAGTATCTTCAGCATGGAGCCCTTGCCGAGGTGCATGTGCCTCGAACGGAAGACGCGCATGGCCGCGAATATCTTGTCCGAGTCATCGACCAGCCCTGGGAATCCAAACGTCTTCCCGAATGCCCGGATATCCGACTCGTGGTCCGGGCCAATATTGATCCCGGGGTCGAGCAAGGCCGCGATCGCGCTCACCATGGGGTCCTCGTACAACCCGTCGAACCACTTCCTGACCGTCAGGTAACTCTTGCGAACCCCGTCCTCGCCGAGCATTCTCCAGATCTCGGAAAAAGAGATGCGAAGCCCGGTCTCGGCCAGGGCAGCTTTCCACTGGGCGATGTAACGAACGAGCACGTCGACATCACCCTTATTGGTACTGAGGTCCGCCTCGAACTCCTCGCGGAGGTACTGCATCTTGAGTTCCGCGGGAATGACGATGATCCTGTCGCCCCGGGACACGGCGCGCGGAGGCACCCACTGGTACAGCTTCCCGTCGATGTGGTCCCCGGTGCGCAGGAGGACCACGCTTTCCCAGCCTTTCACTGTGATCTTCTCGCCGGTGGTGGTCGTGAAGACGTAGGTGTTGTTATCGGATTTCCCGGGGATCGTGCCGGTCCAGTCGTGGTCCTCGGAGGACAGTTGCGAGATGAACTGGTTGTACACGGAGATGGACAAGCCCAGTCCCGGGGTACTTGGCCCGTGGGAACCCTCGTGCTTTCTTTGCCTTGCGGGGATCGCCGGGCACGTGCCCCCGCTACTGCCTGCGGTTCCCCCCGTGACAGATACGTCCAGGGAGAGCCTCGGAGTGCCATACTGGTAACAAGACCCCTCTCCGTACCGCGCCGCGCCTGCAAGGACGGAGTCCAGAACCGGCCTCTCGTCGGGGTAGATGCAAAAAGCCAGGTTGTCCGCGATGCCATGTGCCGCAAGCACGACCTCCGCGGGCGGGCAGAAGGTGAACAACAGGCACCCGAATTGCACCTCGTGCAAGAGGCTCGCGTAAAAAACCCTCTCCGGGAAAAGGACGGGGTACTCGTTTAGCCCGCTTCCCGCCCTGTCCGCGTACCCGCCAGTCCCCCAGATCATCGCGTCCGCGAGCCCCTTGCTCGGGACGACGATGCCGATACCTGCGTCCCCCCCGGGGAAGGCCTGAGCCGCGACCGCTTGCTGGAGGCACGAGTACTTCGGGTTCTGGTGGAGG
The DNA here is from genome assembly GCA_964485255.1 of uncultured Acidimicrobiales bacterium. Classification (GTDB taxonomy): domain Bacteria; phylum Actinomycetota; class Geothermincolia; order Fen-727; family Anoxymicrobiaceae; genus CAZEJS01. The sequence goes on from CAZAIS010000242.1 coordinate 2,340, forward strand.
AGCCGCGACTCGATCTCCTGGCATGCCGCCTGTAGCACGAGCTTGTCTGCCACCGGGAGCCGCCTATCGAGGGCGACGGCCCTCGACGGGAGGTCGAGCGAGAACATGTCCCCGCGACCGCTCTCCTTGCCGGTTCCAAGCCCGCTGTACCACGAGAGCGGTACAGGGAGGGAAAGGTAGAATGCAAGGGCTTGTGAGATGACGTTCCCCAGCCCGCCCTTTCCCTGTCCCGGGCCAAGCATGGCATCGGTGAATGTGCCCGTCTCGCCCGGCGGCACCTCCACTATCGAGACGTTCTTCGCGTGTGCATGGTGATCGGTGGCCGCGGCATCGAGGACTGTCCAGCCCGCGTCCGCCAAGGTACGGAGCACCTCCTCCACCGGCTCGCCGTGGGCCAACGCGTCCCGCAGGGTGAGCAACGCGATGCGTCGCCCCGGCACGGGTGACAGCATCGAGACCAAGGGAGCTCGGAAGTAAAACGTGAGCGACCTCTCGGTAGTACCGGCGGGCGGGCCACTGGTCACGATCCTTAGCTTCTCTCGCTGGAACTTCAAGAGGAGGCGCTTCAGGTCCGTTGGCCCGGTGTTGTGATCGAGGAGGACGTTCTCGACGATGAGTGCCCCGGGGATGTCCGTGGCGATGGAGACGCGGTCGTATTTTTTCTCGACCGCGAGGTAGGCGAGGTCGCATACTACCGACCGTACCAGTTGGTCCGAGGTCTCGGGGACAAAAATGATGATCTTTCGAGGACCCTCGCCCTTGGTCGTCCCGGCGATCTCCGACAGGACGTCCCCCTCGTTGCCGGGTATTACGAGCTTTTGGCCCCTGTATTTAAGGATCTCCAGGGATGCCAAGTGGTTCACCTCCGAGCAAAGGGAGAGGTCCATGGATGTCCATTGAGCAGGTATGCATTAATGCTTGCCGGGTTGTCCAGGCGGGTTCCCAACGGGCTTGGTGGCCTGCCGGCTTGGCGCCGAGAGCCACGGGCAGGGACGAGGGGGAACCGAGATTTACCGATACATATACGATAAAAAAAAGCAATTTATACGTGGCGGGATCTCAGTTCGGGGCCGGCAAGCGTCGAATTCCTTTTATCGTCGCGGGGACGAGACGATCATATGCAGTCCTCGCTCCTCGTGGACCCGGTGGGAGCCTTCGATACCATCCGCGACGATTTTTTACTCTACATCAAGACCGCGTTCTCGACCCGTTTTCCGTCCGTCGAGGCCGAGCGCGAACGCCTCCTGCGGGGGCCGGGCGTGCTTTGCCAGGAGCCGTGGATCGAGCCCATCACCAGGTACAGGTCGTCGGGAAAGAAGTGCACCGGCTTGAGCACCGGGGACCTGCCCGGGCTCGGGCCACGGGAGATCGCGGGCTTCACGTCGCTCGTCACGGCAGGGCTGGTGGGAGACTACGAGCTGTACACCCACCAGGCCCAGATGCTCGGCTCGGTTCTGCGGGGAAGGAACTGCATCGTGACTGCCGGCACGGGCTCCGGGAAGACAGAGGCATTCCTGCTGCCCATCTTCGCGTACCTCGCCAAGGAATCGGCCACGTGGAAGCGGCCGGCGAGGCGCGACCCTCTCAACGACTCGTGGTGGAAGTCTGAGACGTGGTACCAGCAGTGGGAGCGCGAGGGTTACAAGACGAGGACCTCGCTGAGGATCCCCCAGCGCGCCCACGAGAAGCGCCCGGCGGCGGTCAGGGCCCTCGTCCTCTACCCCATGAACGCCCTGGTCGAGGACCAGCTCTCCCGGCTCCGCGCCGCCCTCGAGTCGAGGGAGGCACGGGATTGGATGGAGAAGAACCTCGACGGCAACCGGTTCTACTTCGGTCGCTACAACAGCTCGACGCCCGTGCCGGGGTCCGAGTTCAAGGCCCCCGGTCACAAGGCGCGGCGGTCGATCAACAAGACGAAGATTACCGCGCTGAGGGAACGGTTACAAAGGCAGGACGCGCTCGCGGCCGAGGCACGGGCATACGCGGACCAGCACGGGGAGGAACAGGTAACTTATTTCTTCCCCCGCCTGGACGGGTGCGAGATGCGGAGCCGGTGGGACATGCAGGACGCCCCCCCGGATATCCTGATCACCAACTACTCGATGCTCAGCATCATGCTCATGCGCGAGGAGGATAGCAAGGTCTTCGAGATGACGCGGGCATGGCTGGAGGCGGACCCTTCCCACGTCTTCCACCTCGTCCTCGACGAGCTCCACCTGTACCGCGGGTCATCCGGGGCCGAGGTGGCGTACCTCTTGCGGCTCCTCCTCCTTAGGCTCGGGCTCCACCCGGGGCATCCCCAGCTGCGCGTCCTCGGGTCGAGCGCCTCGCTTGAGCCGGGGGACCCGAAGAGCCTCGAGTTCCTCGAGGACTTTTTTGGCAAGGCCTCCAACTTCAAG
>CAZAIS010000243.1:0-4731 GCA_964485255.1 uncultured Acidimicrobiales bacterium
CGCGTCCATTTCATGGCAATGGCGTCGTTCCACAACACCTCGTGTCCCTCGCGCTCGAGCATTGTCGCGGCCCAGGCGGGGACCATCGGGTAGATGAAGGAGGGGTTGTGGAACCACTGGAACTGCCTGTTCTGGCCCAGCGTGGCGTGCAGCTTTTCGTCGAGCGGCGGATAGCTTATCGCGATCTTCATTGCTCTTTCATCCTTCGCGATAGAAGCCCCTTGAGAAAGCCGAATCCGTAGACGAGGTGTGTCGCTACGATGCCGGGGAAGACCAGGAGGTTGAGCACGGGGTCCAGGCTCTTGATGCTGGACACCGCCACCAGCGCGATATAGAGGCCCAGTATCGAGACGTACGAGTACAGCCAGTAGACGCTTAAAAAAGCGCCAGCGAAGCCGAGCACCACGAAGACGAGAAAGACGCTGGGAACGAAGTACTGCACGCGCCGCGAGGTCTCGGGAAACTTCCGCACGAAAAAGCCCCGGTGCAGGCTGTAGGAGTAGACCTGCCTCAGGTGGCCCCGGAACAGGTTTCTGCGGTGGTGATTAACCGAGACGTTGGGCACGTAGATTATCTTCTTTTCGAGGTCGTGGGTGAGCTTGAGGCAGAGGACCGTGTCCTCCCCGGGCCAGTACTCCTCGTGGAAGCCGCCCGCGGCCAGAAAGTCCCGTCGCCTTACCAGCAGGTTGCTGGTTGGGTAATCGTCCACCTCCCGGTAAGCGTGCACGGTGTACCTGTAGGTGGTGGAGCCGGACACGATCGAGGCGCTGTAGACGCACCCGCTGGCCTGCTGCCTCCTGGAGTCGGCCGGGGGCGTGACCGCGGGTCCGCCGACCGCGGCGATGCGCTCGTCCTCGAAGTACGGCACGGCGTTCTTCAGCCAGTCGAAGTCGGGCCACGCGTCGGCGTCTATGAAGGCGATGATATCCGCGTCGCTGTCCCGCACGCCCAGGTTGCGCTTGACGGCCGGGCCCACGGGCCCCGAGGCGATGACACGGCTGCCCGGCGGGCGAAGCTCGATTTCGACGTCCGTGTCGGGGATGAACTTGATGTCGTAGTTGGAGTAGTTGATCTCCTGGCACTTGGACAGGCACTCTTCCGTCATAGGGTCCAGGTCCCTGGATGGCACGACGATGGACATTCTTGGCTCGTAGTCAACGTTGGGCTTCAGGGGGCTGCCGTAGTAGCCGAGGATGCGCTGCCGATAGAAGATCGCCATCGTGTCAATGACTATGTTGCGGATGTCGGCCCACCTGATGCGGCCGAACTCGCGGTGAAAATCGAGCAGGATCGGGGCTTCGGCTACGCGGTAGCCGAGCTGGTTGACCGCCACCATAAGCTCCAGGTCCAGGGCGTAGGTCTTGGAGACGATGCGGGGAAAGGCCTTCTCGAGCACCTCTCGCCCGAACAGCTTGATGCCGGTCTGGGTGTCCTTGACCGGCAGGTGGAACAACAGCCGGATGAGTATGTAGTACACGGTGCTGTAGAACTTGCGGATGCGCGGGTAGTTGAGCCGGGAGTCGGGGTGGCGCTTGCTGCCGATGACCATGTCCGCCCCGGATGAGTCCATAACCTCGAGGAGGCTGCGGACCTGGGATGGATGCAGGTCCAGATCGGCGTCGAGGAAGCAGACGAGCTCGTGCCGGGAGGCCTGGAACCCGCGCTTGAGCGCGTTTCCCTTGCCCTGGTTTTCGCCTAGCCGCACGACGGTGATGTTCCGGTACTCGCACGCGGCGCGTGCGGCCTCTTCAGCCGTGGCGTCCGTGCTGCCGTCATCCACCACGATGATCTCGAAATCGCGCCCGATCGCCTCGAGCGCCCGCGCCGATTCGCAGGCCGTCTCGTAAATCACGTCGGCCTCATCATATGCCGGCAATATAAGAGATATCCCATCCATCAGTCCCATATTCTATTCGATTTAACTTTTGGGGGTCAGATCTAGAAAGTTAAATCGCTTGCCCGCAAGCCGATTATCCTCAGGCGATTAAACTTTCTAGATCTGACCCCCAAAAGTTAAGCGGCGGTTTGAGATATAATCGCTCGAGTCGGGAATCGAACGATAGCAGGAGGTAGGGGCAATAGCATCAACAGCGGATTTCAGGAATGGACTGGTGATGGACATCGGCGGGTCGCTCATGCGCATCGTCGAGTTTCAACACGTGAAACCCGGTAAGGGCGGGGCCTTCGTCCGCACCAAGCTCAAGAACGTAGAGACCGGCCAGGTCGTGGACAAGACTTTCCGGGCAGGCGAGAAAGTGGAGGAAGCAGTCCTCGAGCATAAGAAGATGCAGTATCTCTACAAGGATGGCGACGCGCTCGTGTTCATGGACCTAGAGACCTACGAGCAGATTCATGTACCCGGCGAAACGGTCGGGGAAAGCTCGGACTTCCTGGTCGAGAACCAGGAGTTGAGCGTGTTTGTGAGAATGGGGAAAGTGGTGACCATGGAGTTGCCGGCGGCAGTGGTCCTGAAGGTGGCCAAGGCGGAGCCGGGGCTCAAGGGCGATACTTCGAGCGGTGCCACCAAGCCCGTCACTCTCGAGACGGGGCTTGCCCTCCAGGCGCCGCTTTTCGTGAACGAGGGCGACAGCATCAAGGTGGATACCCGGACGGGACGTTATATCGAGAGGGTCTAGGGCATGACCAAGGGGCAGAGCAGCCGCAGCCACCAGCGGAGGTACGCGCTGCGGGTACTCTTCGAGATGGACATCAACCGCTCCACCGTGCGCGAGGTCCTCGACGGCAAGAGGAAGGTTGGGGAGGAGGAGCCCGGGGAATTCGCGATCGAGCTCGTGGAGGGTGTAATCCGGCACATGCCGCGGCTGGCCGAAGTCATCTCGAGATACGCCGAAGGCTGGGACCTGGACAGAATGCCGCGCGTCGATCGCAACGTCCTGCGCATGGCGCTCTTCGAGCTCTTCTACACGGACATACCCCCCGGTGTCACGATTGACGAGGCGGTCGAGCTGGCCAAGGCGTTTTCGACCGCCGAGTCCGGCAAGTTCGTGAACGGCCTGCTCGGGCGGGTGAACCGAGACAGGGAGGCGGGGACGGTATCCTTGCCCTCCGCCTGAATCAGTGCTAGAGTTGCCAAAGCCTTTAATCTAGTCCCGAGAGGCTAGCAAGGAAGGGTCGTGACGACAGTAGAAATAAAAAATACTCTAGCGCTTGGCGGACAGGCGCCTTTTTTTACGCAAAATAGGGGTCAGGCGTATTTTTTGCATCGGCATGTGGATAACACAAGCATTGTCTGGCCGATGCAAAAAATACGCCTGACCCCTATTTTGCGGGAGGAGGGGTAGATGGTGTTCAAGGCGAGGGCGAAAGTGCTCGAAGCGGATGACATCGCCAGGATCGTGAAGCGCATCTCGCACGAGATACTGGAGCGAAACAAGGGATCTGGTGGCATCAAGCTTGTCGGGGTGCGGACGCGCGGAGTGTTCCTCGCGCGCCGGCTCGCCGCGGCGATCGAGGAAATAGAGAGATCCCGCGTGGACGTGGGCGAGCTGGACGTAGCCTTCTACCGCGACGACATCGCCACCAGGGGCGCCGCGAACGTAGGTGTGACCCAGATCGAATTCGACATCAACGACAAGCAGGTTGTCATGGTGGACGACGTCCTGTACACCGGGCGTACCACGCGGGCCGCGATGGACGCGCTGATGGATTTCGGCCGGCCGAGGGTCGTTCAGCTAGCGGTGCTCATAGACAGGGGGCACCGCGAGCTTCCGATCAGGGCCGACTACGTAGGCAAGAACCTGCCGACCTCCGGGAACGAGCGCGTCAAGGTTTCCCTCGAGGAGGTCGACGGCGTGGACGTGGTCGAGATCGGTGAGGAGGAGTGATGCCGGGTAAGAACGGGCACGGGCACCTGCTTTCGATTACGGACCTCGACGCCGGTGACATCTACAGGCTGCTCGATTCCGCGCGCTCCTTCGCGGAGGTCTCCAGCCGGCCGGTGAAGAAAGTGCCGGCCCTCAGGGGGCGCACGATCGTCAACCTGTTCGCGGAGGCCAGCACCCGGACGAGGATGTCCTTCGAGCTGGCCGCCAAGCGCCTTTCCGCGGACGTGATGAACTTCCAGACAAGCACAAGCTCTCTTTCCAAGGGCGAGAGCCTCAAGGACACCGGCAAGACGATCGTCGCCATGGGTGTTGACGCGGTAGTCATCAGGACGCCCAGCGCGGGGGCGCCGCACCTGTTGACCCGGTGGGTGGACGCCTCGGTGATAAACGCGGGAGACGGGATGCACGAGCATCCCACCCAGGCCCTGCTGGACCTGTTCACGATCCGCGAGCGCCTTGGAGGGCTTGAGGGGCTCAAGGTGGCGATAGTCGGAGACATAGACCACTCGAGGGTCGCGCGCAGCAACATCCACGCCCTGAACAAGGTGGGTGCAGAAGTCCTGCTCGTCGCGCCGCGCTCCCTGCTCCCGGATCAGGTGGAGCTGATGGGCGCCGAGGTCACCGGTTCGCTGGACGAAGCGCTTCTGTGGTGCGACGTGCTCTACCTGCTCCGCATCCAGATGGAGAGGGTTGGGGAGTCCCGGTTCCCGTCCCTGCGCGAGTACACGCTGCAGTACGGCCTCACGCAGACCCGGTGGTCCCGCCTCGAAAGGAAGCCCCTGGTGATGCACCCGGGGCCGATGAACAGGGGTGTGGAGATAGCCTCGGGCGTAGCCGACGAGGTTGAGTCTGTGATAACGGGCCAGGTCGCCGCGGGAGTCGCGGT
>CAZAIS010000244.1:0-4702 GCA_964485255.1 uncultured Acidimicrobiales bacterium
GAGGCATACCGGCGAGGCGGACGGGCGGCGGGCCCTCGCGGCTGCCCTCGGGGCCGGGCCGCTCTCCTTCCACGAGCGGGTCTCGGCGACCTTCTTCGAGAAGGGCTCGCCGAGGGGCATGCCTGTCGGGGAGCTCGGGAAGGCCATCTTCAAGCGGGACCTCGCGCCCGCCGAGCTGCACCGCGCGGTGCAAGGCCTCCTCGTCGCCCGGGGCCTCTGCCCGCCGCCGGGCCCCGGGGACACGTTCCCAGCCCTCCCCGCGTTCCGCCTCCACTGGTTCTTCAGGAACGTCGACGGGCTCTGGGCGAAGGTCCAGCCGGTCCTCATGTCGCCCGAGGGGAGGGCGGTCGGGAGGCTCTTCGCCGGCCCGCGGGTCGTCTCCGGGGACGATGACGGCTACCGGGTGCTCGAGCTCCTTTATTGCGAGCACTGCGGCACCCTGTACTACGCCGGGAACCGGCTCGAGGTCAGCCCGGGGGTGACCGAGATCCTCCCGTCCGACCCGGACATCGAGGGGTTGCCCGAGAAGACCAGCGTCAAGATCGTCGAGAGGCGGGCCTACGCGGACTACGCGGTGTTTTGGCCGCAACCAGTGGGCGACGGGACGACCCCGAAGGTCGCGTCATGGGCCCAGCCAGCGCGCCTGGGACACGAGAAGGGAAAGGGGACGTGGACGGCGGGCGTCCTCGACTCGCGCACCGGGAGGGTGACCCGCGGGAAGGGCGGCGAGGCCGGCCCCACCGGGGTACCCGGGTACCTCTTCGAGGTGGATGCCCGGGAACCAGAGAAGTACAGCGCCCTCCCCGCCGCCTGCGCTCACTGCGGCCAGGACTACTCCGGCCACGCAACGGCGGCCAAGTCCTCGGTCAGGGGGTTCCGGACGGGTTTTTACAGGGTGAGCCAGCTGCTGACCAAGGAGCTCTTCTCCCAGCTTCCGGTGGACTCGAGGAAGATCGTCGTCTTCTCGGACAGCCGCGAGGACGCAGCGCAAACGGCTCACCGGATCGAGCAGAGCCACTTCTCGGAGACGTTCAAGGACATCTTCGTCAAGGAGCTCGTCGCGGCAACGGCCGGCGAACACGCGTTCACACGGGACGTGGATCAGGTCGTTGAACGGCTCGACGCCCGCGAGGCCTGCGGCCAGGACGTCACCGGTGTCCTGGACGGAGACCCCGGCGCACTCTCGCCGGCCGGGCGGGACTTCTACGAGCGCCACGGGGACGCTGCGGCCCGGGTGATCGAGGATCTCCTCATCCTCCGGGTCGGCGTTCCCCCGGGGCTCCCGAGGAACATCGCCACGCAGGTCGAGGGAGAACTGGCGGCGGCACGCAGGCGGGTGGACAGGGCAGAAAAGCGGTTCCAGTCGAGGACGGTGCCGGCCCGGGAGCTCGTCGAGCCGCCGGGGGGAAACCGGCAGGGCTGCGGGAGGCTCATCGAGGCGCTCGTCCGGGTCGGGATCAATCCCTCCGGGCCCGGGAAGCGGTTCGAGGAGACGCGGTGGAAGGACGCGGCGGGGCTCCCGCACCGCTGGACCGACCTGTTCGACTTCGACGCGTGCACGTGGCGAGACGGGCTCCCCGCCGACGCGGAGCAAGCGAAGGCGGACGTCAGGGCACAGGTCCGGAAGGCGATCTGCGATGTCCTCTTCAGCCAGCTTTACTTCGGCTTTGAATCGTCGGGGCTCGGGTACCCGTCCTTGTCACCGTCGCGCGGCGCCCTCGACAAGTTCGCGGGGGACGCGGGGATCCCCTCCGCCGAGTTCGAGCAGCTCTGCGACTCGGTGCTGAGGATCATGGGTTGGTCGTTCCGGCACGAAGCGTCCGAGTACACTGTCCAGGACTGGCCGACGTACGCGGACGCGAAAGCGAGCTTCAAGGCGTACATCCGGGCCGTGGCCGAGAGGAAGAGCCTGCCCGAACTCTGCTCGATGTTCGGTTTCGACCCGAAGATCCCCGGCGACAAGGAGCGAAAGGAGGCGGAGATGCAGCGACGGTACCGGGAGACACTGGATGACCTGATCGCGAAGGGCCTCTTCGACGACGAGCCGGTCCCGGGCTCGCTGGTGATCAACAGTTACCTCGTGCTGCACGGCGATGATGAGGACCGGGATCCGGCGGAGTGACACCGGCCCGTCCCGCCGTTACGGAGGGCATCCCGATCGCTGACTGTGGTGCGCTCCACCAAACCTCCCCATCGCTAGAGTAATCGCTCGAAGTCGTCACTCGTCGGGCCCGCCCGGCCCGCTCTTCCCGAGGATCGCTTTCCGGAGGCGGCGCGACCTCGCCACGCCGTCCCAATCCCCGCGATCGCGGCAGATCCGTTCCATCTCCGTCAACCGCGCCATGGCGCCGCCGGGATCACCATGCCGGGACAGGATCTTTGCCTGGACCCCGAGCGATTCCACGAACATGTCCAGGTTGCCTCCCTCCAGGCAGACCTGCTCCTGCTCTGCAAACAGAGCCATGGCGCCCTCGATGTCGCCGAGATCCGAAGCGATGATCGCCCGGTTGCCGAGCGCTGCGGCGATCCCTTCAGAACTCCCGATCTTCCGGCAGATCCGTTCCTGCTCCTGCAGGAGCGCAACGGCCTCGCCGAAGTCGCCGAGCTTCCTGTGGACGACCGCCCGGTTGCCGACCGAGGCCTCCAGTCCCCTGAGATACCCGATCTCTCGGCAGATCCGCTCCTCTTCGCGGTGGAGCCGTAGTGCCCCGTCGTGGTCGCCACCGAGCGAGAGGATCACCGCCCGCATGCCCAGCGCGTCCGCAAGACCCCTGAGGTCCCCGGCGTCCCGGCAGCAGCGTTCCTCCTCCATCAACAGCGCCGTGGCCCCGTCCGGGTCGCCGCGGTTCGCAAGATCCCACGCCCGGTCGATGCAGGTCGCTGAAGGTTCGTCGATCGTTCCGGGCTCCCGGGCGCCGTCGGCCGCGGTGTCGGGCGGTAACCGGCCTTCGATCTCCCGCTCGAGCCCGGCAAGAACCGCGTCGATCTCCTCCCTGCTCGTACGGCCGTGCCGGGCATTCGCTCCGATCCGGCCGACGAAGTCATAAATGGCCGCGGCGATCTGCGCGGAGGTCTCCCTGTCGTGTCCGTCCTCGGCCGCGGAGATCGCCCGAAGGGCCGTTCGGCAGATGAGCCCGAACGGCACTACCAGGTCCCTCATCGGGGCCCCGTCATTCATACAGATCACCTGAGGATGCGGGGGATCTCCCCCACGCTGCAGGTCTACCGCCTCGTCCAGCCCCGGCGGACGAAGACCGTGAGCGGACGCCGGTGCCACTCGTTCTGCGGGTCGATCACCAGGACCTCGAGAAGGCCGGCGTGGAGCAGCTTGAACGGGACCACGACCTGGACGAAGGCGGTCCCGCCGGCTTCGTCCGCGCTCCAGCTGGCGATCTCCATTCCGTCGAGCCGGACCGTGATCGCGACCCCGGCCGGCGCCGCGTCCCCCGGGGCGACGATCACCAGGACGTACCGCCCCTTCCGCGCCTGGAACGGACGGACGAGGAGGCCGATGCCCCCGGTGGCGTCGAACGCGCCGACATCCCACCGCCGGGTCTTCGGATCCTTGCTCCCGGCCGACGCCTTCGCCTCCCCGGAGAGCGCGTTCAGATCGTAGGACTCCGGCACCCGGACCGGCGCGGGGGCTGCGTCGGGGGTGTACAACGCCCAGTCCACAGGGGCCGGGTACCCGTCGGGGCTAAACAGCTCCCGGGCCACCGGGGCCGGGTGCGCCGGCGAGCGCCTCATCCCGGGGAAGGTCATGCAGTCATTCACCACGTCGCAGGCCGGCATGTCGATACTGTTCAGCTCCATCCACCCGGCCGGCACCGCGTTCGGCACGGCCACGGTGACAGCGGGGGCCTCGCCCGAGGTCGCGGAGACCCCGACGAACACGGTGTGCGTGGACGGGACGCAGAACCGGAGCGACTCGGTGACGACGAGCCGCCCGAGGGCGTCGCTGAACGCCGCGGCGCGGTTCTCGGGATAGAGGGCGCCCTCCTGCTCTGGAAGCGCATACCCGATCTCCCCCAGGCGGCGGCGGACCTCGCCCTCGCCGTACCCGGCGGACTCCAGGTACTCGAGGGCCCGGATGCGGCTTGCGCCGAAGACCACCTTCAGGGCGGTGGCGAGGGCCGCGCCGCCGGGACGTGCAACGGCCGTCGCAACGGCGCTTCCCCCCGCGGCCACCGCGAGCGCCGGGGCGGCTACAGAGAACGGTACGCGGGCGACGACGAAGACCGGGGCCCCCGGACGGAGGTCGCCGAGATCGACTGCACCGCCGACGACCCGGTGATCGACCGCCTCGAGCCCCGGCCGGTCGGCGGTGAGGAGGGCGTCGGCCAGCACCGGCGGTTCCCACGCCGCGAGCAGTTCGCGGAGCGTCACCCCGAGATCCTCGACGTTGTCGCCGAGCTCGGCGAGGAACTTCGCCACCCCGCCGCCGAGCCGCGCCAGCTCGAGGGCCAGGTGCGAGTTCGGGGCCGAGTCGATCGCGATGACGCTCACCCGTCGCGGCGGGGCCGCCCGAGTCCGGGCCTCGACCAGGCGGAAGAGCCGGGCCTCGTCCGTGACCTCGCCGTCGGTGATGACGAGGACGTGGCGCGAGTACGCCCCCGACCGCAGGGGCTGCCGGAGCGCCTGCTCGAGCGCCACGCCGAGCTCGGTGCCGCCAAAGAGCCTGGTCTCCTCCAGGAACCGCTTC